>CAJCIQ010000218.1 GCA_903970475.1 Beijerinckiaceae bacterium | reverse complement strand
GCATTAGGCCGCATGCGTTACGGATTAATTAACCTCCGTAAAATGATGGTCGATAAACAGATTGCGTTGTGAATACTCACGCGCTTGCCTGCAAATACCCCTGGGTTTCGTCCCGGGGGTTCGCGTTATAATGAGGCCCCTCATGGATTTCCGGCCTTATAAGCCGCTACAACATCAGCCATTGCCTTAAGAAATTTTTGTACATCCGGATCATACCCACCCGCATTTTTGATGATCTTTCCATTTTGATCCACGAAAATGTACTGAGGTTGGGAATTATTACCGGTTAGGCCAACTTCAAAATCCAGGTTTTTGGGTCCCATAGTTTCAATCAATGATCCATCATTTTTAGAGGTATACCATTGATCTTCGGGAAGCCTGTATTTATCGTCCACATAAAGGGAAGCTACTACAAAATTATTCTGTAATTCTTTGACCACGTCCTGATCATTCAATACTTCTTTTTCCATCTTACGGCAATTGGCGCAGCTATGCCCCGTAAAATCTATCATCAGAGGTTTCTTTTCCTTAATGGCTGCTGCAATGGCTTCGTCATAATCGAAAAAGGTATTGACACCCCTGATTTCCGATTCCAGAAAGTCCGTGTATTTATGTGGAGTCAAGGCCTGATCCGTCGAAGATCCACCAGCATTTGAAGCTGGGGCCATGGCTGCCAACTTATTCAAATTGAAGTCCTGCGTTTTCGTCTCAGGCAGCCAGGCACTGATCCCATTGAGGGGAGCACCCCAGAGCCCTGGAATCATGTATACAGTAAAGGCCAAAGCTGTAATAGCAAAAAACAAACGGGTGACGGTTATGTAGGGCAAATCAAAGTCATTTTTAGGAAGGGCACTATCGTGTTTGAATCTGATCAATCCCAACAGGTAGAGGCCCATAATGCCGAATATAACGATCCACAGGCTTAAATAAACTTCACGATCCAATATCCTCCAGTGATAAGCCAAATCCGCACTGGACAGAAACTTCAGCGCCAAAGCCAGTTCCAACAGGCCCAACACCACTTTTATTGAAATCTGCCAGCCGCCTGATTTTGCAAGACTTTTCAATAAGCTGGGGAAGAAAGCAAATATGGAAAATGGTAAAGCAAGCGCCAGGGAAAAACCGAAGAAACCTACTAATGGAGCAGCCTTACCTCCATGGGTAATCAACACGGCCAGTCCGCCTATAAAGGGAACTGTACAGGAAAATGATACCACAACCAAGGTAAGGGCCATGAAGAATAACCCGGAAAACGAGCCCAATTTGGCTTTGGAGTCTACTTTATTGCTGATTGCAGAAGGAAGGGTGATCTCAAAGGCGCCCAGAAAAGAAATACCGAATATGCTAAACATCAGGAAGACCACGATGTTGAATACCGCTGAGCTAGCCAGCGCATTTAGTGCCCCCTGACCAAAAATCAGGGTAATTAGAAAGCCCAACAGCGTAAATATGAGGATAATCGACAGGGAATAATACAGTGCATTTTGAATGCCCTTGGCCCTGGTAGTGCTTCTTTTGGTAAAAAAACTAACTGTCACCGGTATCATGGCAAATATACAGGGACTGATAAAGGCACCAAGTCCAGCGAGCAAACCGACGAGGAAGATTGCCCACAAGGATTTCTTTCCAGCATCACCGGTACTAGAACCCTGATCAGCATTAGCTACCAACATAGAACCCTGAGCCGGAACTGTCAGTACAAAAGGAACCTCATCTGAGTCGAAGGATCCATCCGCCTTTTTGGCAAGAAATACAATTTTCCCTTGAATAATTTTCTTCTTTGCCTGAGCTACCCTAACCAATTGTATCCAACGCACAGAATCAGTGAAATACTGAACCTCCCTATTCTTGAAATTTGCAGACCTGGCCTTTTGAAGGTTGCCTTCTTCTTTTAAGGGTCCTTGTAAAGCATTACCCAGTGCTGAATCCAGTGTAACTGCCGTATATGGAAGGTCATCAGCCAGTTTTACAATAGAGAACAATTGCTCTCCCGTTGGGATTTTTGCGGTGATGATTACCTCAATGGTTGTATCATCAACACGGAGAAAGGAAGGTGTAAATTTTAAACCAGCGCTGTCTTGTTTCTGTGCGCGTACCATCCCTCCTGGAATAAGCAATACCAGGAGAAATAAGATTGATAGGAGTCGCTTCATTTGGATAGGTAAGTAAGATTAACTTCCGACAGTGGCTTTTAATGAAACAGTAGCAGGAGGCAGGCACTCGTGGTCATTACAGGTCATGAACTCTACTTTTCCCTCTATGGAGAATTTCGCCCCCGCGGCCTTAGCATTTATGACCTGTACAAATGAGACGGTGTTTTCATAATAGGCCACCTTAGTACCAAAGGCCTTTTCCAACACCGTAATTTTATTGCCTTGCTCTTTTAACAGTCCGGCAGGAATGGTAAATAAAGGGGAGGAGGTAAAGGTGAAAGAAGTATATACGGGACCGGCTCCGCCTGCCTGAGCATACATATGCCATCCAGCCTTAACGGTTGCTGTATAAGTCACTTCATATTTAGTAGCAGAAATCTTCTTGCTGGTAACATTCCAGGATACAGCGTCTGCGCTTCCGTTTTGCTGAGCGTGAACGCCACTCAAGGTAAGCAAGGTAATAGCTAAGAAAAGGAACTTTTGCATATGGGTGGTAATTGAATAAGCCATAAAATTAACTGGTAAATCGTTATGGAATAGTTAGCGCGGGCAAAAGGTTACGCCCCCCGTTAAATCCATATAACCAGGGCCGGCATTTATGACCGGACACCTACAGGATCAGGCCGGCACGGCATTGAGAAGAAGTGCCTTGAATACTTCCTGACCATCCGTATTACCGAGGGCCTTGGAACTGGCTCTTTCAGGGTGGGGCATCATCCCAAATACGGTGCGTTCCGCATTGCAGATACCGGCAATGTTGCGGAGGGCTCCGTTGGGATTGGCAGCAGGGGTGATATTCCCCTTTGCGTCGCAATAGCGGTAGATCACTTGCCCCCCAGCCTCCAGCGCGTCCAAAGTCGCCTCATCGGCGTAATAGCGGCCTTCCCCATGGGCAATGGGGATTTGTAAGACCTGTCCCTCTTCCCCTATAATATGAATATTCTTACAAATGAACTGTTGATTGGCATTGGCCAGTAATGCGCCAGGGAGTAATCCCGCTTCACAAAGAATTTGAAACCCATTACAAACACCCAGGACTTTACCACCCTTAGCGACAAACTCACCCAGGCTTTGCATCAGGGGACTAAACCGGGCAATGGCGCCACAACGGAGGTAATCCCCATAGGAAAACCCTCCTGGCAAAACGATGCAGTCATCGGTAGTAAAGTCGCTGAGATCCTTATCCTTATGCCAGAGCATTTTCACCTCCATACCAAGTTCATAAGAAAGGGCGTCATACATATCCCTGTCACAGTTGGACCCGGGAAAAACCACTACACCAAACTTCATAGTTCAATTTTTGCCCCACAAAGATAGCCCTATTTTCGGCCAAAAACAAAGCAGAGGATAATGAAGAGAACGGAGATCCAATGGAGTAACTGGACCCAATATATCCGCCTGGCGTAGAGATAACAAGCTGCGTGATAGACAGATAGAGGAATAGCGGCCAGTACCCAATACTCATACCCCTGGAACCCATTGACAAAGGGAAGCAAGAGGGTTACCAGGAGATAAAACATAAGCAGGGCCACGCTTTTTCTTACCTGGATCAGCATCCTTCCCCTATTCCTTTGTATATAATACCATCCGATGAACAGTGGTATCAGCAGCAGGGCAATACGGGTTGCCCAAACAAAGTTGAAGTTAAACGGAGGATACTTTATGGCAATTTCCGGCAGCAATACCGAGAGATGAAACTTATCCGTCAAGTATAGATATAAACCAAGAAAATAATATGGAGTTGCCAAACCCAGAATACCCACCAACCACTCCGTGATACTGAAAGGTCTGAAAATCAAAAGCCCAATGACCAGCAACACCATGAAAAAAAGACTGGGAAGGTAAAAGAAACTACAAATTCCCAAGGCCAGGCCAATATTGAATATCGTGGCTTTGGGGTGATTGTGGTTATATAAAGACACCATCCTGGGCCAAGCCCATACCATGACTGAATTGGTGATCAGTACAGCAGAGAGGTAGTTCCATTCCGGTACCAGGGATGTAATGAGCAGATAACTCATGGCCACCAGGTATTGGGGTTTATACATCAACCTTTGTTCCCCGATAAGCTGATTGAAAGTCAGGGCCTGGGTATAAATCAACAAATAGGCAATGGTGGGATAAATGACCGGTGCCGTTTTTCCTATAGGCGCAAGGAACCTCAGCAAGTCATAGAAAAGAAATCCGTCTGCTGGTGTGGCATCGGGCACATAAGCGTGCGTGAAATAGGGTAACTTCAGCAGCAAGCCGTAGGCGAAGAGCAGGAATGCGTTGAATCCGTTATTTTCCCTGAACGTATAGACCAAAGTATATTGGATTTCGTTCGAAAATAATCATATTTCCTTAAGTTAAGATGGAGAGCTATAATCAACCAGTGCAAATGCCAGGCTATTGCGATATATACAAGGCACCAACATCTCTGATGAACTGATTTGCTTACCCAGCCTGATCATAAACTCATATCCCCTGTCCAGGTTGTGGAGGGGTTCCTGGCGGTTCAGCTGTCCATCGGGGGTAACTGCATCATCCGTAAGAATGGGGGTTCTCCTGTTCCATTCATTATATAAGAAGTGTAGCGCACCACCCTGAAGCATGAGCTGGAAAGAAAGGCGACTATCATCATCGTCGTCAAACTGGGATTTTGGGATGATCTGATTCCAGACCTGTTTTCCATTCTGGTCTATCAGAAATAATACGATGTCGTCTGAATAATAGCGGGTAGGTTGGTAATAGGGATAGCCGAATCCCCGGTAATAGGGGCTATAGCCATAGTTGTTCCAGGGATTATAGGAATAATAATCATAAGGACTATTATAGGCGTATGGATTATTAAGGTAATCATACCTGTTCCAGGGCCCTCCTCCCCTTTGTGAAGAATATTCACTTTCTGTGATCAGCAGGTAACCCTTATCCTTGGTTACAATAATGTTTTTTATAAAATAATCATTGAAGGCACTCTTTACGCTATTGTCTCCTTTGGCCCTGGCCCTTAGTTCAGTAGCGAAAGCAATGGTGTCTTTCTTCACAGGAGCTATACCGGTTTTGTCTATGATGGCAGTCCACATCCCATCTACATTCCCTCTATGGCTATTGGAAAAAAACGAATTCAACACAAACTGTCCATGGTAGTTGTCCACCTTCAACTTTACATCATCCAGGAATAAGTTTCCAAAATCTATGGGCATGGCCAACAAAGAGTCGCCCATGGCCGTCTTCATAGCTAATGTAATGTGTACTACGTTGTCCCTGTAGGAGTTCCGCTCACACCGCCCAAACACGAAGTCCCCTTCATTGTTGACATTAAAATCTGTCATCACATCTCTATGCTCTTCCACTCTGAAAGAAAAACGGCTTTTTTTAAGCTGGTTAAGATTCTGGTCAAGTAGGATGGTGGTGAAGAAAAGATAATCACTGTTTTTCCCCTTAATCTTAAATACCATGATTTTAGACTTATCCTCTGAATAGATAGTAGAATAAATCTTATTATCCCCAAATACGCCTACACTCGTGGTATCCAATAACTGAGGATTACCCTGCATGCTTCCATCCCCTCCTAGTTTTTGAGCGAGGCAGTAAATGATCCCCTTTTTCTCAAATTGATAGACCATATAGGCAAAGCTGCCATAATTCACAAAATCCACGTTGATCAACCTGTCGTTAAGCACACTCAGGTCAACGTTCCTGACTAGCTTCATATCCTGATCGTACACCGAGATCAGGTGGCGGGAATGGATGTTCTTATAGACCATGTATTGGTTTCCTACCTTTCCCAAAATCTCCCATTTTACCTGTCTGACATCTTCCCTATCCTCTTCAGAATAGGTAATCTTCTGCGCCGTCATTGACAGAGGCAAACTCAGCAGGCAAAGCCAACCCAAAAAAACACGTACTGGATGCATAATGATCATTCTTAAAATAAAAGTACTAAGGCATAGTGATATTTCCGAACTTTCGCCCAGAGCATAACGCTTCGGCTCCAAAACGCCGGAAAGGCCCTATATGATATGTTGTACAGGGTAAAGTTTAACATAACTTAAGACAAAGTAACCATGGCTACCATATTGATTACCGGTGGGACTGGCATGATAGGAGGGGCGCTATCCCATATGCTTACCCTCAAAGGTCATAAGGTCATTATTGTGACCCGCAAACCTGGAAAGCCAAAGGAGGATGGTCCGCTTCAGGCAAAATGGGATGTCAAAAAAGGCATTTTTCCAACCGAAGTACTTCAGGAAACCGACTTCATCGTCCACCTGGCTGGAGCAAATGTAGCAGACAAAAGATGGACAGCCAAAAGGAAAGCCCTCATCCTTAGTAGCAGAAAAGATTCTGCGGCTTTAATAGTCCGAACACTCAGGGATCATCCTCATAAGGTAAAAGCGGTGATCAGCGCTTCTGCCATTGGCTGGTACGGACCGGACGATCCTTCTGCTCCAGCAGGCTCGGGCATTAAAGGCAGGACTCGGGCTGGCTCCCGTTTTAAGCGTCCTAACGCTTCGGTTGCCGAGTTCGTAGGGGCCGCCTCCGCAATCCCTGGCTTTAGAGAATCTGCCCCCGCAGCGGATGATTTTTTAGGAACGACCTGTAAGGCCTGGGAAGAAGCCATCTCGCCCGTAAAGGACCTGAACATACGGTTGGTGATTATTCGAACGGGAATTGCACTGGATAAGTCGGAGGGCGCATTTCCTGCGTTCAGGGCCCCTGTCCGGGCGGGCGTAGCTACCATCTTTGGGGACGGTAAACAAGCCATCAGTTGGATTCACCTGAATGACCTCTGTAGGATATATACGCAAGCCATAGAAAACGAAGGAATGGAAGGCGTATACAATGCCGTAGCGCCCTTTCCCGTTAACCAAAAGGAGCTCATGATTAACCTTGCTTCCAGGCTAAAAGGGAAATTTTATATCCCCGTCCATGTGCCTGCCTTTTTACTGAAATGGGTTCTAGGGGAAATGAGCGTGGAAATTTTGAAAAGCTGCACCGTAGATAGTCACAAGCTCCGGAACACCGGATTTCAGTTTGTTTATCCTACGATAGATGCAGCCCTAGGAGAGTTGACCGGTACCAAAGTGGTCTAGCCGCCGCAAGCCTGACTGTACGGCGAACGCCTTACCGAGACCGGCGCTTACCTTATCAACTGCGCCAACTGATCCTGAAGGTCTTTGCCCCTCACCCCTTTGGCGACTATATGCCCATCTTTGCCCAACAAAAAGTTCATGGGGATCGACCGGATTCCGTACAAACCTACAACTTCTCCGTAAGTGCCTTTCAGATCGGATACCTGAGTCCAAGCCAGGTGATCTTCCTTAATGGCATTTAGCCAAGCCTCCTTATTGTCGTCCAGGGATACCCCCAATACAGTAAATCCTTTGTTGTGGTAATCCTTATAAGCTTTGAGCACATTAGGGTTTTCCAGCCTGCAAGGATGGCACCAACTGGCCCAGAAATCCAACAATACCACTTTGCCCTTGGCATATTCGGATAAGGTTACAGGCTTACCATCTACATCCGTAGTGGTGAAGTCTGGAGGGATTTGCCCAATATCTGTCTTTTGATCCAAAGCCAGCATAGTGGCAATACCCTTCCCCAGGTCAGAAGCTTTTACCCGCTCACTGACATGGGACCAGGCAGTATCAAATTCCTTAACGTCCGGATTATAGGCGAAAACCTGTTGCATTTGCAGCAGGGTCACATAAGAATCAGGATGTGCTTTGATGTATTGTTTGGAGAATGCTTTCCTGGAGGAATCCAAAGCAGTATAAGTCAATTCCAGGCTATCCCTGATGGCTTTTGCCCTGATAGAATCTATTTTCCCCGCGTTGACCGCCAGGTCTTCAAAAGTGCTTTCAATTTTTGCTTGTTGAACGTCAAAGACCCGGTAATCCTTGAGGAAAGCTGTTAATTCTGTTTGGGTAGCACCACCCAGAATCTGTAGCTGATCGAGGGAATCCAGGTTGCCCGACATAACGGTCGTGGTTGCTGGTTCTACAAAAAAGTTAATGGGGAAATTGCCGGACTGATCATTGACAGAAAGGCTAGCCCATTTGGGATATTTGGCTTTCCCACTGAAGGTAAACCGCCCTGCTGTGATTTTGGCCGTATCATAGACATAATTGTTTCCGGAATCGGTGTACATACGCAGTACAGCCCAACCAGAATCCGCTCCTTTCAAGGTACCTGTGAGCGCAAAGGCATTGGCATCAGGAGCCTCGGAGCCAGACCCTGGATGGCAGGAGGCAATGATCAGCAGGCAAACAAGACCTGCAATATAGGGTAGTCGTAGCTTTATGCTATGAGACATTGGGCGTGTTTTATCCCCTCAAAAATAACTCAAAACCATCTGGGATTGTTTAATTCCTTATTGGCTTTCCACCTTTTAACACGGATTGAAGCCGTTCCAGGGTCTTCTTTTCTCCACAAAGGCTCAGGAATGCTTCCCTTTCCAGATCGAGCAGGTATTGTTCACTAACCTTGCTCACTTCGGTGAGGTCACCTCCGCACATGACCCAGGCCAGTTTCTTAGCAATGAGCACATCATGTGGAGTGATATAATTGCCTTCCACCATGGCATTGATACCCGTATATAACATGCCCAGGCCCATACGACCCAGCACCCTGATGTCCTTTCTTTGTTCAGGCATGGAGTAACCAGCCTCCGCCATTTCCTGCACAGCCCGCTTGGCTTCTGCAATCCTGCGTCCCTGGTTCATGACTACTTCATCATGCCCTTTGCGCAGAATACCTAAGCCATAAGCTTCCTGAGCTGACGTAGAAACTTTAGCCGTTCCAATGGTAAAGAACCTGTTCTTCAACGTTATGGTTTCCGGCTCATCCTCATGGCTTTCATCGGAGGCCCGGAGCGTAAACTCCTTTGTGCCACCTCCGCCAGGAATCAAACCCACTCCTAATTCTACCAATCCAATATAAGTTTCTGCGGCTGCCATTACTTTATCGGCATGCAGGTTCATTTCGCATCCTCCACCCAGGGTCAATCCATGTGGGGCTACCACTACCGGAATGGCGCTATGCCTTACCCTCATCATGGTAATCTGGAAGGTTCGGATGGCCAGATCCAGCTCGTCGTACTCCTGATCCACCGCCAGCATAAAGATCATGCCTACGTTTGCACCAGCGGAGAAATTGGGCCCCTCGTTGGCGATGACCAACCCCTTATATTTTTCTTCCGCCAGTCCAATAGACCGTTGAATGCCTTCCAGGACCTCTCCGCCGATGGAGTTCATTTTGGTTGTCCACTCCAGCCCCAGCACATCGTCACCCAGGTTGTAGAGATGACAGGCACTGTTTTTCCAAACCGTTTGGCCGGAGAAATTTTTCATGACGATAAAGGCTTCTCCTCCGGGTACTGGCTTATATGCCTTGGAAGCTATGTCATAATAAAGACGTTTACCTTCCGATACTTTATAGAAAGAATGGAAACCGGCCCCCAGCATTTCTTCTACCCAGGATGCTACCGTGTAACCAGCTTCTTTCATTTTGGCCACTGTCTTCGTTACCCCTAAGACATCCCAACTTTCAAAGGCGCCGATTTCCCATCCGAAACCAGCCATCATGGCATCATCCACCCGATACAATTCATCCGAAATTTCCGGGATGCGGTGGGATATGTAGGAGAACAACCCATAATGGAAATGCCGGTAAAACTCCCCAGCCTTATCCTGTCCATTCACCAGCATAACCAGGCGCTGGCGTAGATCATCAATGGGTTTGGCCGCTTCCAGTGAAGCGAATTTGGGCTTCTGGCGGGGCTGGTATTCGAAGGTCTTTAAATCCAGCGTCAGGATCTCGGACTCGCCTTTGTCATTTTTTACCTTCTTAAAAAAGCCTTGTTTGGTCTTATCCCCCAGCCATTTATTGGCTACCATCTTATCAAGCCATTCAGGTATCTGAAAGATCTCTTTGGCTTCATCATCCGGGCAATTTTCGTGAACACCTTTGGCCACGTTCACCAACGTATCAATGCCCACCACATCTGCCGTTCTGAAAGTGGCCGACTTAGGTCTGCCCAACACAGGCCCCGTAAGTGCATCCACTGCGTCTATATTCAGTTCCAGTTTTTCCATAAGGTGGAAAATGGCCATGATGCCATATACCCCAATACGGTTGGCAATAAAAGCAGGTGTGTCCTTACATAAAACGGTAGTCTTGCCCAGGTATACGTCCCCATATTCCATCAAAAAGGAAATCACTTCCTTATCCGTATGAGGGGTTGGAATGATTTCCAGTAACCTTAGATACCTGGGGGGATTGAAGAAGTGGGTTCCACAGAAATGCTTAACGAAATCATCGCTTCTGCCTTCTGTAAGTAAGTGAATGGGAATACCGGAAGTATTGGACGTAATGAGGGTACCTGGTTTTCTGAACTTTTCTACGCGCTCATATACGCTGCGTTTGATGTCCAGCCTTTCAACCACCACCTCAATTACCCAATCGGCATCGGCAATATCTTTGAGGTTATCTTCAAAATTTCCGGTCTTGATACGGTTCACCACCTCTTTGGAGTATACAGGAGACGGATTGGACTTTATCACTCCTTCCAGCGCTGCATTCACAATCTTGTTTCTCACCTTTGGATTTTCCAGGGTCAGTCCCGCGGCTTGTTCTTCAGGAGTAAGGGAAGTAGGTGCAATATCTAATAGCAATACAGATACGCCGATGCCGGCAAAATGGCAAGCAATACGGCTGCCCATGACTCCACTTCCTAGAACAGCCACCTTTCTGATGAGACGTTTATTCATATGACCGGTGTTTATATAAAATTAGTTGTCGTGCTAACTTTCCGGTCTGAAAGGTACAAATTTTTAACTGATGAAGCCCTTAACGTATTCCTGAGTAAGTTTTTCCCTGGGATGCAACAGGACATCTTCTGCGGGTCCATATTCAATGATCTCCCCCATGTACAAAAACACAATCGTATCTGACAGACGCCTGGCCTGCCGAAGGATATGCGTAACCAGGATCAGGGTATATTTATCCTTTAATTGCAAGAAAAGCTCCTCT
Source organism: Beijerinckiaceae bacterium (assembly GCA_903970475.1). Classification (GTDB taxonomy): domain Bacteria; phylum Bacteroidota; class Bacteroidia; order Chitinophagales; family Chitinophagaceae; genus Dinghuibacter. Next base: position 11,620 of record CAJCIQ010000218.1, on the reverse strand, counting down.
ATTCTTTGGGTGGAAACTGGATCGAGGGCAGAGGTCGGCTCATCACCCAAAATAATCTCCGGCTCTACCGCCAGCCCCCTGGCCAGGCAAAGACGTTGTTGTTGGCCAATGGACAAAGCCGCCGCCGACTGGTTCAACCTGTCCTTTACCTCCTCCCAAAGATGGGTGGCCCGGAGATAATACTCTACGATCTCTTCCAATTGCTTTTTCTTTTTGATCCCGTGGATCCTGGGACCATAAGCAATATTGTCAAATATACTCATGGGTAGCGGGAAGGGTCTTTGGGATAGTAATCCCATTTTTTTTCGCATATCTGTCACCTCCACTTCCTTGTCATAAATATTGACACCATCCACCAATACCGCACCTTTAACTACCACTCCCTTTTGTCTGTCCAGTAAACGATTGAGGGTTTTAAGCAGGGTAGTCTTACCACAGCCTGAGGGTCCTATAAAGGAGGTAATGCCCTTATTGGGAATATCGATGTTGATATTTTTCAAAATATGGTTTCCACCCACATGCACGTGGAGATTGCGTACACTGAGGTGAGGCGGTTCGCTTGCTCCAGGATATGCGCCGGCCGACCCAGCCGCATTGGCATCGGCCGTATTGACGGCCGCCCCCTCTGCACTCCATGTAACTTCTGATCCTATGGTCGATGATTGTTGACTCATGATTTATACCTTGTATCTGGATAACCTTTTACCAAAATATTTACCTGCCAGGCTAATGATCAGCACTATGACTGTCAAAATAACCGCAGCCGCATAAGCCCTGTTACGTACCTCAGCTATGGGGGAACCCAACTGAAAGAAAATTGCCAGGGGCAGTGTTGCCGCAGGTTGGCCGAGTGAAGTAGGAATACTATCCGTATAACCTGCTGTAAACAATACCGTAGCCGCATCCCCAATAGCCCTTCCGAAAGACAACAGTATAGCTGTAACGATCCCTGAAACCGATTGACGCAGCAGCACTTTAGCCGTTTCCCAGCGAGTGGCGCCTAAAGAATAGGTTGCATCCGATAGTTCAGGGGGCGCAAGTTTGAAAACTTCATCCATGGCCCTGGTAAGAATGGGGATGACCATAAGGGCTACCGTAAGGATACCTGCCCAGAGAGAGGCCCGCAATCCCAGCGCCACCATCAGGGTAAACCCAAAAGCACCATACACGATAGAGGGAATACCAAACAAAACATCGAATACCAGTCTCGTAAAATTAACCAGCACCGAATGGCTTTGGGCATAGGCATTAATGTACAATACTACTGGTACGCTCACCAGCAATGCCAGGGCCACAGAGCCTAGGCTTATATAAATGGAGCCTATGATGGCGTTGAGGATACCCCCACCCTTTCCAATATAAAATCCCCCTCCAGGAATAGAGGTAATCATTTCCCAACTCAGAGACGGCAAACCTTTAGAGACAATGCTCCACAAGATCAGGAGCAAAGAACCGGTAATAATTCCGGTACAAGTGAGCATCAGTCCTTTGGCCATACCCGCTTCCAGTTTGCGGCGCCGCCGGTTGCTCTGACGGGCCGATCCCAAACCCGGGCCAGCAGTCCCGGGCGCGCCAGTGGCGATGCGCAGATGACTCATGCGTAATCCCTCCTTTCCAAGCGGTTGAGCACCATCCTGGATAGTGCGTTACACAAAAAGATGAGTACAAATAAAATGAAAGCTGCCAACATCAGTGCTGCATCATACTGGGGAATGGACAACATGTCCCCATAATTATTGGCGATCAGGGCGGGCAAAGGATAAACCGAATCGAATATCGATCTGGGCAAAACGGCAATATTTCCACAAACCATGAGCACCGCAATGGTCTCACCCAGTGCACGGGATAAAGCCAGGATGGTAGCGGCTATGATACCCGGTGCAGATCGTTTCAGCAGTACGTGTTTGACCGTTTCCCATTGATTGGCGCCCAACGATAAAGAGGCATCTTTCAATCCGGCGGGAACGGCTTCAAACACATCCAGGAGAATGCGAATCAGCAAGGGGAAGATCATGACGGCAAGCACTATTCCACCGGTCAATGCCGAATATCCCGAGGATACGGCTCCAAACCGGGGCGCCAGTACCTGCCCTACCAAAGGAACGATGGTCAAAACACCCCATACCCCATATACAATGGGCGGAATACCGGACAGCAAATCGATGAGGGGAAGCAGGATAGATCGCACACGCCCTGGGGCATATTCAGAAATATACACTGCCGACATCAGGGAAATAGGCAGCCCAATGATCACGGCCAGAAAGGTGACCAGCAATGAACCTGATATATAGGCCAGAAACCCAAACTTACCCTGAAAGGGTTTCCACTCCTTTGAAAAGATGAGGTGGACAATAGACTGCTCTTTCCAGATAGGGGCAGATTTGATCAACAAACCCACACCTATCAGGACTACGATAAAGATGAAAAACAGGCAGAGCCATAAAAAGAGATTGGCGCTCCACCTGTCCTTCCATAGCCTTATTTGTTTATAACTCATTTCACTTTCGCTAATCCCTCTTGAATTTTATCAGCAGGCAATAAAATGTATCCAGCTCCGGAAACATCCTTTTGACCGTCTGTTAGAATAAAATGAATAAATGACTTCAACACCGGGTTGGTCACTGCTCCTTTGGTAACAAAAAACAAATCCCTGGATGGCGGTGAAGGATATTTCCCTGCGGCAATGGCCTGGGTGATATCGGTTATGGTACCATAAAAGTTCTCCTCCGGATCGATCTTTCCATTTCCGTTCAGGTCAATGGGAAGGGGAATGACCCCATTACTGGGCCGCTTCGTACCAGCATCATAGATGAAAACAATATTGTTAAACCCAACGCCATCCGGATCTTTTTGAACTGCTTGCGCCAAGCCAGGGTCTCCAAACACAGCGGTGCCTTGGAGGTCTTCCTGCTTCTTGCCAAAATAGCTGGCCCAGGTCTCTGCCGCCCCGGCTGCGTCAGAACGGGTGTACGGATGAATCGGATCTTTACTTTGCAGACCCAATTGTCTCCAGTTTTTTACAGTCCCGGTAATGAAGATCCCGTTCAGGTCGTCCTTTTTCACGCCGGTAGATTGAAGCGTGGCAGCCAGCGGATTGGAAGCACTGATGGTAGGTACCACTGCATCCTTTGCTACTGCTATGGCCAGGGCTCCCTTCTGCAATTCTGAAGGTTGCAGACTGCGGGAAACAAGACCAATGTCCGTTACGCCTGAAAGCACATCGGTTATTCCTTTTCCTGCACCTCCGGCGGAAACGTCAATATTCACCTCCGGGTGAAGCTTTTTATATTCCTGGGCCCATTGAACGGTCAAAGGATACAAAGCAAAAGCCCCTGAGATGCTAATGGTATTCTTTTCACCACCTGAGGGACCTCCACAAGCAGTGAAAAGGGCAATGCTCATCCATAAACTACTTCCTGTCCGTAAATATTTCTGTAATCTGATCATTTTTTCATTTTTTGTGCGCCTAAGCAAGGTGAACATCCGGCTTGCTAAACTGTACTAGAACGCCAGTTGTAACTGGGCTTCAAACATATTATTGGCAATATGAAGGTTGTCCTCTCCCCTCAAGGAATAGTACACCTGAACTTTTGTCCATATGTTGAAATAATAATTCAACCCCAAATCCCAGTACTTGGCCGTCTGATCCGCCTTATCCACATTAGGATTATAGACATCATAACGCACAACTGGCTGTAGGGAGTGATGCAGGAAAAAGTATCCCGCCTGGGCATAATAACCATCGTGTACGGTAGGATTGGAATTTCCTTCCTGCCCTTTTATCCATTCCCCCTTAACGTCCAGGTTATTCAGGTCCAGTGCCCCCTCAAATCCCCAACGGATACGCTCCTGGTTCTTGGTGAGACTGGATGTAAACCTGTCATACCCATTATAATAGGAACCACCCAGACTCAACGCTTTGATGGGATGAAACACCAACCTGGCATCCAGGTCTTTAGAGCTGTTGTTATCCAACGTATTGATACCAGCTCCATTGAGCACCTGGAAGTAATAATCCACCAGGTTGTAATCCTTTATTTTTCCGAAGCTTCCATTCACTTGTATTCCCAGGTCACGTCCATTCTGATTTCCGATAGAATCTACCAGCCCATTCCCACTGTCCCCCTTTCTGGCAACCAACGCATTCACCACCTGGGACCGTTCCACCAATTCCAGGTTCCTGTCCTGGGTGAGGTTTTCCTGGGAGAATTGCACCAGGATCTGGCCTGCCTTAATGTTCAACCAGGACCAAGGCTTATAGGTGATATAAGCATCCAACAGAATGGGAGAAACGAGGGAGCCTCCCGTGGCGGCACTCCCGTTGGGTCCGCTGTTACCTACAAAATCCATCAGTAAGCGGTAGTCAAACTTGGAGGAAAAGTGCCCCTGAAAATCCAAACGCGCCCTTTTAATAGTGAACCCATTGGTCTTCCCGCTTTGCTGGAAATTCTGGTATACCACCTGGCTATATCCACTCAGACTAAGGGATCGACCCAGCCTTAAGGGAAAAGAATCCAGAACAGCCTGCTGTTTCTTGTCCCGATCTTCATATGTCTTTCTGAGGCTATCCGCCTCGCTTTGAGAAATAGTCCCCTTCTGAACAAGTAATTTCAATAAGTCCTCGTTGGTCTGGGCCTTCACTACACCCGAAGCCAGCAGGCCAAATGTAACCAGTGAAAAAGCCAGTAATCCCTTACGTAGTTTCGTTTTGATGGTTTGGTTAGATCGCATAATTAAACGTTCGAATTTACAGTCTATTATTTCAATAGACTAAACATGTAAAAAAAATTGCATCCTATTTAGTCCACAAAAATAGTAGAGTTTTTATATATTCCAAATAAAGCACAAAAAAACCGCCCGAAGGCGGTTTTGATATATGCAGCGAAACTTTTGATTCAGGGAGGCGTCTGCTCCATCCGGTGGTATGCGGCTTTAGCTAATCGTGCTTCCAGGCTCAATTCCCGTTTCGGGATTGATCAGGTGCAGCTTTCCTCCAGGCACTTCCGCCATCAGGATCATACCATGACTTTCTGTACCCATCATCTTCCGGGGGGCCAGGTTAGCCACCACAGTCACCTGACGACCAATCATTTCTTCCGGGCTGAAGTGTTGGGCTATGCCTGAAAGGATGGTCCTTTGTTCAAAGCCCAGGTCTACGGTAAACTTGAGCAACTTATCTGATTTTTTCACTCTCTCTGCTGTCAGGATTTTTCCCACCCTAAGGTCCAGCTTGGCAAAATCGTCATAGACAATCTCGGCCTTGGGGCCAGGGACAATCACGGGTTCAGTCGTTTGGCTTCCCCCCGCAGGTGCAGGAGCATTGTCAGCGGGCACGCCCACGTCTGCGGCTGATCCAGCCGACGAAGACACCGCAGCCCCAGTTACCGCAGGAGCGGCTGATCCAATAAGCGCTCCGGCAGCCGGCTTAACCAACCCTGCGTTGAGTTTTTCTACCTGCGCTAATACCTCTGCGTCTTCGATTTTACGGAACAACAGTTCCGGTGCCCGGAGCGTGTATCCAGGGCTGAGTAACCTGGTCTTACCTGCGTTTTCCCATTCCAGCATTTTTTCCACCACCTTCATCTTGTGCAACATCTTCTTAGCCGTGAAAGGCAGGAAGGGGTGGATAAGGATGGCCAGGTTAGCTGTCAATTGCAGACAGACGTGCAGGCAGTTATCGATATGTTTTTGATTATCCGGTTGGGTTTCTAAGGTTTTTACCAATATCCAGGGCTCTTTTTTCTGTAGGTATTTGTTGCCTGCCCTGGACAATTCCAGGATTTCAAAAAGGGCATCCCTGAAACGATAAGCCTCTAAAGCTGCCTCCACTTTGGACTTGGCAACGGCAAATTCTGCCAACATGGCTTTATCCTCTTCGTCAGCGACCTCCTCATGAAAGAAAGGGACCTTTCCACCACAGAGTTTATGCATGAGCACAAAAGCCCTGTTTTCAAAATTTCCGAAGTTGCCTACCAATTCATTGTTGATCCTATCCTGGAAGTCTTTCCAGGTGAAGTCGTTGTCCTTGGTTTCGGGGGCATTGGCGCAAAGCACATAACGCAACATATCCTGCTGGTCAGGGAAGTCTTTCAGGTATTCGTCTATCCAGACGGCCCAGTTTCTGGAGGTGGAAACTTTCTCCCCTTCAATATTGAGGAACTCATTAGCCGGCACATTGTCCGGAAGTACATACCCGCCATGAGCCTTGAGCATGGCTGGGAAAATGATGCAGTGAAATACGATATTATCCTTACCAATAAAGTGGACCAGTTTGGTATCTTCCTTACACCAATAATCTCCCCAATCTTCCGTAAGCTCTTTGGTGGCGCTGATATACCCTATAGGGGCATCAAACCAAACGTAAAGTACTTTCCCGTCCGCATCGGGTAAGGGCACTTTTACTCCCCAGTTGCTGTCCCTGGTCATAGCCCTTGACTGGAGGCCGTTGTCCAACCAGCTTTTACATTGACCATATACGTTGTTCTTCCAACTGTCCTTTTTGCCCTCCACTATCCATTCTTTGAGCCAAGCTTCATACTGCTGAAGGGGGAAGTACCAGTGTTTTGTCTTCCGCTTCACCGGAGTGGCGTCACTGAGGGCGCTGCGAGGGTTGATCAATTGTTCAGGACTAAGGGAGGATCCGCAGCGTTCGCATTGGTCTCCGTAAGCAGCAGGATTGCCGCAAACCGGGCAGGTTCCTATGATATAGCGGTCAGCCAGGAAGGTTTTCTTCTCTTCATCGTAAAACTGCTCTGTTTCCTTTTCCTCAAATAACCCATCATTATACAGCTTTGTAAAAAAGGCCGAAGCCGTTTCGTGATGTATGGGATTGGAAGTCCTGGAGTATATATCGAAAGAAATACCCATTTGGGCAAAACTTTCCTTGATGATTGCATTGTATTTATCCACCACCTGCTGAGGCGTAATGCCTTCCTTCATGGCCCTGATGGTGATGGGAACGCCATGTTCGTCGCTGCCGCATATAAAACGGATGTCCTGTTTTCTAGCCCTCTGGTAACGTACATATATATCCGAAGGCAGGTAACAACCCGCCAGGTGTCCTATATGTACCCCTCCATTTGCATAGGGTAACGCTGCCGTTACTAAGTATCTTTTAAATTCAGCCATGGGCAAAATTACCCAAATCCGCCAAGGGTGCCAAAATCAGGGTCAATCTCAAGGGGCCCTGCCCTCATTTCCTTACTTTTAATCCATGAATCGTAAAAGCTTTGTGGGAACCTTTCTGGCACTGGCCAGCGGTTTGCGGTCTTTGGCTCATGACGCAGGCGGAGGCTCCCAGGCATGCAGCGTCGGGGGAGCCCGCATGGACACCTTACCCATTACCCTTCCCCCTTTTCTGAAACCAGAAGACCTGATTGGCATTTGTTGCGGCTCAGGCTTTATTACCGAAAAAGAACTTCAACCCTCCCTCCAGGTCCTGACAGGTTGGGGCTTCAAAACCCAATTAGGACAAACCATAGGTAAAAAGGATGGTATGTTCGGAGGTACGGATGAAGAAAGAACGGCAGACATTCAACACATGCTGGACAACCCGGAGGTGAAAGCCATATTGTTCGCCCGGGGTGGATATGGTATGGTCAGGATTATAGACAACCTGAACTTCACTGCCTTTATGAAAGCGCCTAAGTGGTTGATCGGGTTCAGCGATGTTACGGTCATACATGCGCATATCCATAGAAATTGCCGGATTGCCAGCATTCATTCCAAGATGTGCAATAGTTTCCCGGACGATTTTTCTAAAGCCGAACCAGATATCCAGCACTCCATATTATCCATACGTACCGCATTGGTGGGGGAGCCTATGGACTTTACAGCCCCCTATTCTCCGCTAAACAGACCCGGCCAGGCCTCGGGCCAGTTGATAGGAGGCAACCTCAGAACGTTGGAGAATCTGGCTGGCACTGCATCAGACTTTTCCACCGAGGGTAAAATCCTTTTCATTGAAGACGTAGAAGAATATTACTACAACCTGGATCGGATGCTTTGGAATTTCCGGAGGACAGGGAAGCTCGAAAAGTTAAAAGGTCTGATCGTGGGCGGCTTCGTCCGGATGATGGATGATCCCAAAGAACCGTTTGGAAAAAACCACTACGACATTATTACATTCCATACCAAGGACTACGCCTATCCCGTTTGCTTTGATTTCCCCGTCGGGCACCAGCACAACAATGTTGCCCTCAGATACGGACAGGAACATAGACTGGACGTGGATCATGGAGGAATTCGCTTAACCACTGTTTAAACCCATGACCATACCTTCCTATTTGCAGCCCGGAGACCTTATTGGCATCGTCTGCCCTTCGGGCCAACTCAGTACAGACAAGGCCCAGACCTGTATACAAACCCTTAGCGCATGGGGCTATAAGGTCAGGGTGGGCAAAACGCTGGGACATGCGTTCCATTATTTTGCCGGCACGGATGAAGAGCGGCTCAATGACTTGCAGCAAATGCTGGACGACCCTGAGGTTAAAGCCATTTTATGTGGGAGAGGCGGTTATGGGATGAGCCGCATTATTGACCGTCTTGATTTCAGTGGTTTGGTCCGGCATCCCAAATGGGTGATCGGATTCAGTGACATTACCCTTTTACATGCACACCTCTGCCAGGTTTGCCAGATCTCCTCCATACACGGACCAATGGCAGGAGCCTTTAATGACCAGGGTGCAACCGGACCTTATGTCGCGTCCCTTCATTCCGCCCTGGCAGGTGATAAAGCCCTATACGTGACCCCATTCCATCCCCAGAACAGGACAGGTACCGCCCAAGGGAGGCTGGTCGGGGGAAACTTGGCGCTCCTCGCTCATTCCATAGGCTCCGTTTCTGCTTTTCAAACCGAAGGAACCATCCTTTTCCTGGAAGACATTGGGGAATACCTATATAACATTGACCGGATGATGCTTCAACTGGATCGGAGTGGATGGCTGAACCATCTGTCAGGATTGATTATTGGAGGATTCACAGACCTGAAGGACACCGTTATTCCCTTTGGACAGTCCGTCGAGGACCTGATACTGGATAAGGTACGACCCTATGGATACCCCGTAAGCTTTGGATTCCCCGTGGGGCATGGGGGCGAAAACCTAGCCCTGAAAATAGGCGCCCATTACCGGCTTGAAGTAAACGGGGAGGGTTCCCGGCTCGTGGAGCTGTAAGATCCTGACGGGGTAAACCGCCACCCGGCTCGTGGAGCAATAATCTTCTTTACATTTGTGCCCCTAAGCGCGATTCTAATTATGGGCTTGATCAAAGATTCCCTCTTACGTATCCTCGGAGAAAAAAAATATTTGGAAACCCTGTGTTCGACATTCCAGACCATGTTGAAACGAGGCCTTCTGGACAAAGCCGAGTACCAGGATGTCTATTTCCTGAAACAGCATGTTCGGCCAGGAGATACCTGCATTGATATCGGTGCCCACCTGGGCTATTACTGTTTTGAATTGGACAGGCTGGTCGGAAATGGGGGAAAAGTATACGCCGTAGAACCCATATCTAAATTCAATGGCGTCATTGAAAAGTACATGAAATCTCATTCCTTTCCCAGCCTGACCCTATTTAAGGTCGCATTGGGAGGGGAAGGCCGGGAGGTGGAAATGGGTATTCCCAAAGTAGGCTCCCGCAAACGCTTTGCTTATGCAAAAATCATAGAGCGCGATGACCATTTCACCTTCGTAGAAACAGAAAAAGTAAAAAACGAAGATCCTAATGCGCTTTTCGGTAGCCTCTCCAAGATAGACTTCATTAAATGCGATGTAGAAGGATTTGAAGTGCGATTATTCACTAAAATGCTCCCCACCGTAGAAAAATACAGGCCCAGGTTGTTATGCGAACTGGGTTCACCTGAAGAAAGGCAAAAATTTGCCGAGCTCCTGAAACCGTTGGGATATCAGTGCTATAGGCTTCATGAGGGGAAATGGGAGGTCATGGATCCCTATGGTCAGAAGGTCGCCTTGTCCCACAATCATTATTTCCTCACCGCTGCCCATATAAAAGCATTTGCAGGGTTGGTCAGGCAAGCCTAGCAACCCGTCCTGACAACCGCGTCTACCAGAGGGCTTATTGTTCCAGACCCAGCAAGGGGGGCCTACTCTTCCTCATGCCCTACCCTTTTTAAATGCAGGTTGGAAACGGGGGAGACAATAAGTGGAAACTTTTCAATGGTAACGTAAGAAGGATCGAGGCCAAATCCTCTTTCTTCCGAAAGGGATATCTCTTTGAGGTAGAAGTAAGCCTTCATGATCAGTTGCTCTGTAAAGGGCAGCTCGTTATCGTGTGAAAGGAATTTTTCCAAAACGATAAATTCGAAATCGCCCACTACGTTGTTGCGTTGCAGGGATTCATATCGGCTGACGATGTTGACTTCCTTGTTCGTCACCATGTCTTCCACCACCTTTCGGAACATCAATTGAAGGCGTTGTTCTACCCGGAAGCCAAACCGGAATTCCACCCGGATGACTTCGTTAGGAATAACTGTATCCACGGTATACTCGCAGGTATAAGGATCATCCAGGATTTCCACGTGTACAAACCAATAAATATCCGCCCTTTTGGGTTTACGGTTAAGGATGGAATAGATAATCTTATGTTCTATTTCCTTAGGATTATTGGCGCTGGTCATGAATACCAGGTGCGTGGCATACTTTGGAACGGTGAGGTCATTGCTCAATTCCTGAATCATAGGCAGAAAGCCCTCCAGTCTCACAAATTCAACATACCTGTTTTTAATCTTCCTGGATCTGAACCAGACATACATCACAAAAAACAACATGCCACCCACGATCAAGGTAACAAATCCTCCGTGGGGAAATTTGGCCAGATTGGCAAAAAGGAAGCTGGATTCTATAGTTAGGTAAACCACCAGATATAGATAAATCCAACGTTTAGCTACCCGTTTTAACACCAGATAATTGGCAAACAAGATGGAAGTTGCCAGCATACAAAGGGTGATGGCCAGCCCATAGGCCGCCTCCATATTAGAGGAGGAACGGAAGTACAGGACGATCCCGGAACAACCCACCCAGAGTAAGGCATTGATCCCTGGAATAAAATGCTGGCCCCGTTCTTCCGTAGGATAGTTGATCTTGAGTTTGGGCCATAGGTTCAGGCGTATGGCTTCACTGATCAGGGTAAAGGATCCACTGATCAGTGCCTGGGAGGCAATGATGGCCGCCATGGTAGCAATCAGAATACCGATAATCTTAAACCAATCCGGCATGATGCTGAAAAATGGATTCTGTAGCAAAACAGCTCCTGGATGCTTTAATAAGAATGGTACTTTTTGAATCAGTTCATCATTGGCAAACACGGTTCCCCGGTGGGTCAACAGATTGGCGCCCTGGCCCAGATAGTTGAGGACAAGACAGATCTTTACGAACACCCAGGATACCCGGATATTCCCTCTCCCCACATGACCCAGATCGGAATAAAGGGCTTCGGCCCCTGTCGTACAAAGAAAAACGGCTCCCAATAGCCAAAAACCACCGGGGTATTTGGTGAGCAATAAAATGGCATAATGCGGGGAAATGCAGGCAAAAATCCCCCAGTCATCCGAGATATGACTAATACCCAATACCGCCAGCATCCCAAACCAGATGAACATGAT
>CAJCIQ010000217.1 GCA_903970475.1 Beijerinckiaceae bacterium | reverse complement strand
TTCCTTCCTAAAATCTGGCAACTTATATGAAACAAGCAATGATTTCCTGGCGTTGGTGGCTATTATCTCTGAGTATCCCTGTTGGGTTGGTCACGTTCAGGATGATATATACGCATTCCCTGACCTATGGCTTTTACTACTGGAATCTTTATCTGGCATTCATACCCTTATTAGCGAGTTCCTTCCTGGATACCTCGCGGTCATTGACTACCGCGCGAAATCTTCTGTGCCTGGGGACCTGGTTCTTTTTTCTGCCCAACGCGCCATACCTGATAACCGATATGATCCACTTTCAGGAGCGGCCTCCGGTCCCGGCTTATCTGGATATCGTAATTGTGTATTCTGCGGCCTGGAATGGCGTGCTGTTGGCCTATGCTTCTATCATGCACGTTGAAAAATGGTTGTTGACCAGGTATGCGGCCAGACCGGTAAGCATCAGCCTGATTGCTGTCTTTTTGTTGTGCGGATTAGGGGTGTACCTGGGGCGGTTTGAGCGTTTCAATACCTGGGACATACTCGTTCATCCGCTGACGTTGGTAAAGAGCATTGGGGTAAGGGTTATCTTCCCGTTTCAATATCGTCAAACCTGGGCCGTATCAATTTTGTTCGGGGGATTGATGATGGCTGGGTATAGAATGCTAAAGGCCTTCAGCGTTCCCGTCATGCGGTCCACTGAAGGCCTTCAGAAAATATAGGATGATGATCGTTTATCAGAAGTCAAATCCCAGGGAGAAATACCATTTGGGGCTACCCTGGAAGAAGCCGTTCATTGGCCATCCTGCATCCAGTTTCAGGAAGTAGCCCAACAGGGTACTGCGGATACCAAAACCATATCCTCCTAAAAAGGGACCTATGCCTGCTAACTTGGTATAAATGTCAATGGGTGTGGGGTATGGATTTTGGGGGTCTGGGTTTCTGTCTGTATAATGAGTCGTAGGTCTTTTCCAATCCCCAAGACCGTTGGAGGCGGTTCCCAGGTCAAAAAACTGGGTGACCATGAAATTCCTCAGGAAGGCATTGTTGATGGGCTTGTTGAAAAAGGTAGTGAAAATAGGCAACCTGAACTCTGAGTTAATGGTCGTGGCACAATCCCCATTAATGGCGTTCTGGTCATATCCCCTCAGGTTCAGTGCCAGGCCCTGGTAAATATAATCGATGCTTCCATCTGGTGTATTGCCGTTATTGAATTTAGGTCCAATCCATCCGTCCATACCACCCACGTAGTAGATGATGTGCTGGTCTCCGATAAAGGAATAGTCTCCGGCTGCCCTGAGGGCCCAGATGAAGTTCCGGTAAATGGGTACGTACCAGCGGGCATCAAATCCCAGGTCATTCATTAATCCATTGTCTCCGGATGAGGTTTTGGTCCCTACCTGTTTATAAAAGTCATTGTATATTTTCCAGCGTAAGCCCTTCCATATATCCATGGTAGGATTGGAGGTATTGTCAAAAACGTACTCCAGGTGTATGAAGGCGTATTTTTGTTTGTAATCCGGGTATATCAGGGATATATCTGCATCCTGACCAGCGACAGTGGTAACGGAAGAGGTAGGATCTGCGCGCACGATCGTATTGTCATAACGCATACCTATATTGGCTCCGACGCGGTGTACCCGGTCAAAAGGATAGGCTAGGTTGATTTGATAGATATTGGTGATCGTTTTGGCGTAAGAGTACAACGTTCCTTGGGATAATGTGCCCGAGTCCAGGTAAGAAAATCCAAAAGCTCCGTCAAAAGACTGGGCGCTTCTGTAATAGCTAACCCCATAATCCAGACGGTGCTTGTAGTTCATGAAAGATACCATATAGGCGTTGTCTTTCAAGTCTGTACCCAGCTGAATACCCCCCACAAATTTATAGTCTTCCATCAGGTCACTGACACTTATGCGTATCATACCATTGAGGTCGTTACCATTAGGCTCGATGGGACCGGAACCGCCTGCATAAGGTTGGTATTGGTTGAACATCACCTGGTTGTTCAGGTTAGCCACCACATAATCGGTTGAGAATTTGAGTTTATACTGGAACAATTTTGCCTTTTGCAAGGTCGAATTGGTGGCCCTTAGCGGGGCCGGTACCGGGTTGGAAGCAGTTGCATTGTTTGCCGGAGCGGCAGCGGGCTGTTGCTGGTGGTTAGTCGTATCCTTTTTTTCTTTATTGAACTCGCTCTCGAAGAAATCGTTGGTAACAGGTTTGCGGTGGCTCGTATCCTGAGCGCCTATATTGACGGGTTGCAGGGTCTGTCCTTTGGACAACACATCCTTTTTCATAATCCCCCTCATATAGTCCGTTGGACGGTCGTTCAGATTCCTGTCATGCAGGGTCTTTTCATCTACCTGTAACTTGTACAAGAATTTGAAATCACCTTGGCGGGTCACCTCAGTCACCTGATTATTGACCCCTGCAATGTCGGTTTCCAGGATTGAGCTTTGGTAATTACTTAAGGGGAAGATATAAGCGGAGTCATTGGTAATGGAATATAAGGCCACGGAATCCGGAGCTGTCTTATTCCACACCTTCAGGGCTGAATCCAGTTCCTGGGGTGAAGGGTTGCGTAATAAGTCATCACCCACCGTAATGAGGGTATCCAGGCCTGCCCTTTTGGTAGAGAAGAACCCGGCATACCGGTTACTGATTCCATTTTCATCCGTCAGGAAGGTGAAATAGGAAGAGTTGTAAGGCATGGGATGGCTGGCATTGCCATATTTCAGGTAGGTCAATTGGGTGATCTGGCGATAGGTGGATTGAGGACCGTTATTGTCTACCAGGAAGACATTGTAATGGTTCCTGGAGGGAAGGGAAGTATCTGAACTAACGGCACTGGCTGATGGTCTGTTGGAGGCAAAGATGATCCCGGTTTTATTGGGGAAAGCAACGAAGGTGGGGTCCAGGTCATCGAACCCGTCATTGGTCACCTGTTCTGTGGTGCGTTCTTTGATTTTATAAATGAATATATCGGAATGGCCATTTTTGGTGGCACTCAACAGGAGGGTATTATTATCGAGCATGTATTTCATGCTCTGGATTTGCTGGAATTGGTCCAGGTCAAAATTGGTAGTGACCGTACGGCTGAAGTTATCATACACAAATACACTGATATGCCCATCCTTGTTCACGGCACAGGCTAACCGGGTTCCCTTTGGATCCCAGGCCAGCATGGGGTAATGGGGATCTCTTTCGTCGGCTTGTTGCTTCACCCCATCTTTCCACAGTACTTTTTCCAAGGTGAAATTCCGATAGAGCAATACTTTGTATTTTCCCTTCTTGAACTCAACAACGGCATAGGTATAATTCCTGGGATTGGGATTTGCCGCGAAATTGTAATAATCCAGATCGGGTGTAACTTCCTGGGTCAAGGTTACCCGTCCTTTGGGTATGTTTTTCCTTCCCCTGATATCCTTGTAATATTTTTGTTGTTCCTGGGTCATGAAGTCAACCAGTACATCCTTGAACTTCTTTTTGCACATTTCCATGCAGGCATGGTTGAGGTTTTTATATAGCCTGGCCAGGTAAAACAAGTAGTTGACCTTGTCTCTCCCATATCGCTCTTCTATATAATACCAAAAAGCCTGACCGGCCAGGTCGGGCTGTATAAAGGCAAACTGGTAAAAGTTTTTGTAATCGTTGGTGAGCATCGCATTTTTGAGGGCATCATCCTGGGCGGTACTCCAATTTTGGGCTGCATAGGAGATAAATCCGTCGGTTAACCATTTTGGAAGGTCCAGCAAGGTCTGGTTTCCGGCAAATTCTCCGATATCGTCCCCAAATAACAACAGGGACACCAATACCCGGGCTATCCCTTCCCGGATCTGCCGCCTTAACTCATTATGGTCGCTGGTATAATAAATCACCAGTTTGCTATTCACCAATTTGGTCATTCCTCCACTGTTCTGCCAGTCGAAATCCATGCCTACATTGCTCTGTCGATACTCGTTATAGCTATTATAGAGAATAATATTGGCCCTGCGTTGCATGCCGTATTCCACAAACCGCTCCAGGCCGGGTAACTCCTCTTCGGCCACCTGTACCACGTATTTGGCAAGATTCAATCCTCCATCACTGAAGTATACGTTGAAATTAGGGGCCTGATAATACCTCCAATTGAAGTTTTTATATTGCACCCGGTTTTTACCAAACTGTACCGTATTAACTTGAGCAAAAGAAGAAATACCGAACAAGCCAAGGCTACAGATGATCAGGAGTAATCGCTTCATAAAGTTCAATGTTCTTATTTCGTGTTTATTCACAGAGAGTAGGAGCTAAGGCAGAATTCGCTTTAAAAGTACAAAATTCAGTTTATGTTGGACATTCAGAAATTTACATTTAGCCCCATTCAGGAAAATACTTACATCCTTGTAAATGAACTAAAGGAAGGGATCATCATTGATCCGGGATGTTACGATGACGAAGAAAAGGAAGCATTAGCTGGTTTTTTGTCTGAAAACGGCATCCGACCTAAATTATTGTTACAAACCCATGCCCATTTGGATCATGTTTTTGGCGCCAAATGGGCGAGCGAAACCTATGGCCTTGTACCGCATCTCCACCCGGATGAGGAGTCATTGTTGAAAATGGCTCCGGCCTCGGGGTTGATGTGGAATTTACCCTTTGACGGTTATCAGGGCCCTTTGGTTTATCTGGGAGACGGATCTATTATAAATTTCGGAAACGATAAACTGGAAAGTTTGCTGGTACCTGGTCATTCTCCTGGTCATATTTGTTTCTACCTACCTGCCCAGGGGGTACTCATTGGTGGGGATGCCCTTTTCAAGGAAAGTATAGGAAGGACCGATTTGCCGGGTGGTAATCATTCCCTTCTCCTGAAAAGTATCAGGGAAAAGCTTTTTACTCTTCCGGAGGATACCGTCGTATATCCTGGTCACGGCCCCTCTACTACCATTGGGCACGAAAAATGGAATAACCCCTGGATGCAGTAAATACGGCCCTGGTCATGTCGGGGTTGCGCCGCACATGGGGCTAGGCGAGCAATTTTCCTAGAATGGGCACCTTCAGCAGGATGGGATACCTGCGGAACTCCTTTTTTTCAACCCGGACAACAAAGGCTCCAAAGGCGCCCAGTAGAAGGGTGGCCGTTGTAAAATAGACGACTTTTGACTGGGTAAGGGAAATGATGCCCTGGTGAATCCAGAAGAATATAAGCACGATGGCCATATAGGCCAGGAGCTTCTTCCACGGATAAGGAACAGGGTATACCCGCTGGCCCCAGATAAAGGAGATCACCATCATGGAGCTGTAACAGATACAGGTTGCCCAGGCACAAGCCATCATTCCATAATGGGGTATGAACAGGTAATTAATGATCAAGGTAATTCCAGCCCCGATCAGGGTAATATATGCTCCTGACATGGTATTGTTGGAAAGTTTATACCATATGGCCAGGTTATAGTAAATCCCCAGAAACATATTGGCAAATAACAGGATAGGTACTACTTTAAGCCCCACCCACATTTCTGGATTGGTGACGAAGTGCTTCCAGATTTCCAGGTACAGGGCCACAAACAGAAACATGAAACAAATGGTTAGGACAAAGAATTTCATCACCCTGGCGTATACCCGTTGCGGATTCTCTCCCTGGGCCTGCTTGAAAAAGAAAGGTTCGGCTCCCAGCCTAAAGGCTTGTATGAACAAAGTGATCAGTATGGATAATTTGTAGTTGGCACTGTAGATACCTACCAGGACATCGGCCGCTTTTTCGGTGGTAACGGGGGCCCACCAACTCAGCATGATGCGGTCAAAGGTTTCATTGATCATGCCTCCAAAACCGGCAATGGTAATGGGCAGGGAATAGATGATAATATCTCTCCACAGGGGCCAGTTGAATTTCCACTTGAATTGAAAGAACTCCTTGATCAGTAAGAAGAAGGTCAGGGCGGACATAGCCAGATTGGCTATGAAAACATAACCTACTTGTGATTCCTTGTCGCTTGAATAAATCAGTAACAGGGGGGACATTGTCCCCTGTTTCTGAAGCTTAGGGCATACATAATAGAAGATAACCAGTAATCCGATATTCACCAGAATGCCTGCGACACGGATAAAGGCGTATTTGATAGGTCGGTTGTCAAGGCGGAGCTTGGCAAAAGGTAAGGTGGACAAGGTATCCAACATAATGATCCAGGCGACCCAGGTAATGTATTCAGGATGTTTTTCCACCCTCAGCAAATGCGCAATGGGGTTCTTAAAGGCGATCATAGCCCCTCCCAGGAATGCGGTGCTGAAAAGGATGGATATGATCAGGTTGTCATAAACCTGACCGGGAAATTGTTCCTTCTGGGAATAACGGAAAAAAGCCGTTTCCAACCCATAGGTAAAGATGACATTCAGAAAGGGAATGGCAGCATAAACTTTGCTCATTTCGCCGTACCCGCTGGTAACTAAAACTCCGGTCAACAGGGGAGTAAGACCATAATTCAAAAACCGGACGAAGATGGAGCTGACTCCATACCACATAGTCTGTCCTGCCAAACGCTTAATCGAACTCAATTCCTATTAAAATTTTGCATAAATATACGCCAGCAAAGCTACTCTGGCCTCTCATTTAAGCCTACTCAATTGAGGGGAGGCCCAAACCGGGGATCCCCAAACCGGGGATCCCTGGTAAAGGCATAATCAGTCAGGTCGGATAGAAATATCAATAAGTCCTCTTGCTGGGAAGGCGTCAAGGAAATGCCTTTCTTCAGGAGGGGGTCCAGGGTTGGACCCTGCACGATTCCTTTGGTATAATGATCCAGGACCTGGTGCAGGTTGACGAATCTTCCGTCGTGCATATAGGGGGCCGTTAGTAATAAATTCCTAAGGGAAGGCACCTTGAATTTCAGGGAGTCCTCACTGGCGCCTGTAATCCTCATCCGGCCTATGTCTAGCTCGGAGTTCAGGCTTAATCCGTTATTGCGGTAAGTGCCATCGGTGAATAAGGGCTCCGGATGGCAACTGGCGCATTTTTGTTGGTAAATTCCATACCCGCTTTGTTCAATGCTGGTAAAAGTTGCTTTTCCCTGGAGATACAGGTCGTACTTGGATCCAGCCGACACGAGGGACCCGGTAAACTGAGCAAGGGCTTTGAGCAGTCTTTCCGAATTGATGGAATCGGTTCCAAAGGCCGCTTTAAACATGCGGTGGTAGGCCGTGTCGGCTTGCACTTGCGCAAGCGCTTCCGGAAGGCTGGAGGCCATTTCATTGGGGGCGCCCAGGGGAGAGAGGGGTTGAACTTCGAGGTGGTTGATTCCCCCATCCCAATCGAAGCTGGTTACCCAGGCCAGGTTGAAAAGCGCCGGGGCATTCCTGGTGGTAAACTGGTCATGGAAACCGTGACTAAATGTATGGTCATAGGTGGAGAAAGCCGCGAATGGTTGGTGGCAGGTGGCACAGGACAAGTTACCGTCTTTGGACAACCTTCCGTCATAAAATAACCTTCGGCCCAGTTGAAACCCTTCCTGGGTCCGGGGATTATGGTCAAAGAGTTTTGTTGAGGGAAAGCCTGGGGGTACTATCAGGGGATAAGGCGTGGACCCGTGGACCACCGTTACCGGTGCGGCCGGCCCGTGGCGCAGGGCCAGGAAGCATATCCCTGCAATGATGGCCACAGCAACCCCTTTCAGCATGATTGTCAGTATTTTACCGTTGCACTCGTGAGGGTAAACATCTGGGCGTAGTTTTCAGCGTAATCGTAAGCCAGGGGCCCCGAGGTGGTGCACACGGTGAATACCCCAATGGGTAATTCATTGGACCCCTGGAACCAGTCCTGAACATTGGCTGTAAGGGTAATGGCTACCGTGTCCAGGGTATTGGATGAAGCGGAGATGGCCGAAGGGAAGGGCAAAATGACCGTGTGTAATACATTGTAGGGCCCTTCAAATCCACCAATATCGTATTGAAATACCCCATTGACGTAGTTGGAGGCAGTAGAAATGCCCTCTAGCTTGGCCATATAATACCCGGAATCGGCTCCCCTATACATGCCATAGGAAGAGTTCAGATAGCCGGTTTGGGTATTATTTACATTGGTTAGGCTATCTACGCCGATCAGGAAAGAAATAGCAATCAAAGAATCCGCAGTGGCCGGGAAAGTCAGGATTTGGGACGCGCTGTCGGCCTGGTCTACCAACTGATATATCCCGCTAATGACCTGGGAAGATCCGTTTCTGCTGTATAACCGAACGTTGGAAATGTAATATCTGAAAGCCGTTACCTCGTATTCTTCGCCCAGGGTATTGGTATAGCTGTTGCCTATAACCAGCGGACTGGTGCCCACCAGATTACTGAATTGTACGGAAACAATGGTGGGACTACCGGAAGCACTCAGTTCCTTCTTACAAGATACAGCCAATAGCATCAGACCAGAGAGTAAGACAGGGATCAAATACCGCATGTATAGGAAATGGTTTATAAATCTGACAAACGAATATTTTGGCGGGATGTTTTGCGTGCTGCCTGTATTTTTTTTGTTTCCAGCCTTCTTTGGGCCACCCCTTTGGATGGTTTGGTGGCAATTCTGGCTTTTTTGGGTTGAATGGCCGCGTTTACCCATTGATTCATCTTTTCCCTTACCAATTCTTTATTGCCCAGTTGAGACCGTTCTGCCTGGGATCTGGCCATCAGGTAGCCCTCTTTATTGATGCGGTTTTCCAAGTGTTTTATGATCAAAGCCTGCTGGTCGGGTGTTACCAGACCGGAAGCACTTACCAGCCAATAGCCTTCCACCATGGTTTCCACCTTATTTACGTTTTGCCCACCCTTACCTGAGCTGCGAGCCGTTTGATACCGGATCTCCTTTGAAATATCTACCTTCATTGAAATAGACATAAAGATACGTAAAAGACTATGAGAGCAGTCATTCAAAGGGTATCTCAAGCTTCGGTAATTGCTGACGGAGTGCCCACTGGTTCTATAGGGAAGGGACTGATGATCCTGTTGGGAATAGAAGATGCGGATAACACGGAGGATATAGAATGGTTGAGCGCTAAAATGATTAACCTCCGGATTTTTAATGATGCTGAAGGCATAATGAATGTCTCCTTAAAAGACGATGGGGGAGATATTTTACTGGTTAGCCAGTTTACCCTGCATGCTTCCACCAAAAAGGGTAATCGCCCCTCCTACATCAAAGCTTCAAAGCCGGAAGTGGCTATCCCCCTCTATGAAAAAATGATTGCCCGGTTAGCAGCGGACTTAGGCAAACCCATATTTACTGGAAGATTCGGGGCAGACATGCAGGTGTCTTTGATCAACGATGGACCTGTAACCATTGTCATTGATACGCAAAACAAAGAATAATATGATGACGATTCAGCAAGCACAGCAAAGGGTGGACGAATGGATCAGGACAGTGGGGGTGCGCTATTTTGGAGAATTAACCAATTTGGGCATTTTGATGGAGGAGGTTGGAGAACTATCCAGGATCATGGTACGTACATACGGGGAACAATCATTTAAAGAAAGTGATCAGGGAAAGGACCTCGGAGATGAAATGGCAGACGTTCTTTGGGTGCTGATCTGTTTGGCCAACCAAACGGGAGTGGACCTGGAAAAGGCACTGGAAAAGAACTTTGCCAAAAAGTCTGAGCGGGATGCCCTGAGGCATCAGCAAAATCAAAAGCTAAAGCCTGGTACGTAATTCGCATATTCGATGATATGGCTAACCACTTGAAGGATATATGGACCGTTTTGGCTCGGGCAGGCAATAATCTGATCGATGACAGGGTATTTCGAATGAGCGCGGCACTGGCTTATTATACTGTATTTTCTGTAGCGCCAATGCTGATCGTGATCACTACCCTTTGCGATCTTTTTTATGGTCCACAGGTTATTGAGGGCAGGATCTACACCCAAATCAGGGGCTTTTTGGGAGACCAGGCGGCCCTGGAAATACAGGAGATTATTCAAAAAGCGATCTGGTACCTGCACCACAATACCATAGCTAAAATCACGGGGTTTGCGGCCCTCCTGTTCGGCGCCACCAGCGTATTTTCTGAAATCCAGGATGCCCTCAACATCATATGGAGGGTAAGGGCAAAGCCTGTGCGGGGATGGCTTAGGATTATCCTGACCAGGCTGTTATCCTTCTCCATGGTGCTGGTATTGGGTTTTATCCTCCTGGTTACCCTGGTGGTCAATGCCCTGATAGACCTGCTCAGCGCCCAGTTCAGCAAAATTTTTCCTCACTTGACGGTATACGTGGTTCAGGGCTTAAACCACCTGTTGACCTTCGGCATCACTTTTTTATTGTTTGGCACCATTTTTAAAGTCTTGCCGGACGTGAAAATGAAGTGGAAAGACGTATCTATAGGGGCTTTTACCACCACTGTCTTGTTTCTGATGGGCCGGTTTGGTATAGGGTATTACCTCCATTTGATGCATATAGATTCCAGTTACGGGGCTGCGGGTTCCATAGTGGCCATGTTGCTTTGGGTGTATTACTCTGCCTTGATCTTATATTTCGGGGCTGAGTTTACCAGGGAATATGCTCACCTGAAAGGTAGATTGATCCGTCCCAACGATTATGCGGTCTGGGTCAAACAGGTAGAGGAAAAAGCTCCTGGGACAGACGAAGCTAGGGTTCCATAACTTATCTTTGCCGTCCTATGGCGAATAAGGAAACCAAAAACGAAACCAATAAATTCCAGGCAATTATATCCCATGCCAAAGAGTATGGCTTTATTTTCCAAAGCAGTGAGATCTATGATGGCTTAAGCGCCGTCTACGATTATGGCCCCTGGGGGAGTGAGCTCAAAAAAAATATCCGGGATTATTGGTGGAAGTCCATGACGCGTATGCACGACAATATTGTGGGTATTGACGCGGCTATTTTCATGCATCCCACTACCTGGAAGGCTTCCGGACACGTTGATGGGTTCAGCGATCCCATGATCGACAATAAGGATTCCAAAAAGCGTTATAGGGTTGATCACCTCATCGAAGGCTATGCTGATACGCTGGATAAAGATGCAGCGGAAGCTTTGTTGGCCAGGATGAACCAACTCCTGGCTGCCGATGATCTGGACGGCCTGAAACAATTGATCCTGGATGAAAAAATCACTTGTTCCGTCAGCGGCACTTCCAACTGGACCGATGTTCGTCAGTTTAACCTGATGTTTTCTACCCAATTGGGCAGTGTCAGTGAGGAGGCTAGTGAGATATACCTGAGGCCGGAAACAGCCCAGGGGATATTTGTGAATTTCCTGAATGTACAGAAAACGGCCCGCATGAAAATCCCCTTTGGGATTGCTCAGGTGGGAAAGGCTTTTCGTAACGAAATCGTAGCCAGGCAGTTCATCTTCCGTATGCGGGAGTTTGAACAAATGGAAATGCAGTTCTTCATACGTCCCGGCACTGAGGAAGAATGGTATGCCTACTGGAAAGAAGAAAGGATGAACTGGCATTTAAGCCTGGGTTTTTCTCCGGACAAATACCGCTTCCATGACCATGATAAGCTGGCCTTTTACGCTAAGGCGGCAGTGGACATAGAATTTGAATTTCCCTTCGGATTTAAAGAAGTGGAGGGCATCCATTCCCGTACAGACCATGACCTTTCCCAGCACCAGAAATTCTCTAAGAAGAAACTACAATACTTCGACACAGAAATCAACCAGAACTATGTTCCCTATGTAATAGAAACCTCCATAGGACTGGATCGTACGGTGCTGATGGTCCTCTCTGAAGCCTACGCTGAGGAAGATATCCCTAAAGAGGACGGAACCAAAGACAGCCGGGTGGTCCTGCGCATTCCTCCCAGAGTCGCTCCCATTAAATTGGCGGTGTTGCCCTTGACCAAAAAGGACGGCCTTCCTGAAATAGCCAGGGACCTGATCAAGGAATGTAGGGAAGATTTCTATTGTTTCTACGAGGAGAAAGATGCCATTGGTAAAAGATATCGCCGTATGGACGCCCTGGGTACCCCCTACTGTGTGACGATTGATTATCAAACCAAAGAGGATCAGACGGTTACGATTAGGGATAGGGATTCTATGACTCAAGAACGTATTCCGCTGGATAAAGTGAAGGAATGGGTTAGCTTAAGGATCAGATAATATTTAGGGTTTCAAAGTCAGGTCCATCGGGAAGACATCGTAAAAGTACTATTGTGGTGAATCGGTTTTCGTGTTATATTTGGTTATAACTGTGTCCTATGGACCTCTTTGAATCCGTATCTATGACATTAACTTCACCCTCGTTCCCATTATCCTTGTTAAGCATATTGGGCCTTTTCGTTATCGGTTTGCTTGCCGGCTACCTCATTCGCATCATGC
This sequence comes from Beijerinckiaceae bacterium, assembly GCA_903970475.1. Lineage (GTDB taxonomy): Bacteria > Bacteroidota > Bacteroidia > Chitinophagales > Chitinophagaceae > Dinghuibacter. The sequence continues at coordinate 28,619 of CAJCIQ010000217.1, read as the reverse complement.
AGCGCAACAAAAGCAAAGTTCACCTGCTTAAATTGGAAGATGAAATGCTCCGTAACCATGCAAAGATCCTTTCCATGGAAAAAATCATCTCTGATCTCAAACGGGAAAATAACCAGCTGAAGAATATTTACGCCCGCCGCAACCAGGAGTCCCAATTACACTAGGTTCCGGTTAGCCATATAATTCCTGGTGTACGCTTTTCTTATCATAACCCAGGCCGGCTATCCTTTGTTTGGCCTCGTCTATCATTTGCTTCCACCCGCATAGGAAAAAATGGGCCTCCTTCTTTTCGGTGCAAATGGATTCATAGATATGATGAACGTAGCCGGAATGGAACCCTTCCTTATTTTCTCTGGACAGGGCCGGATGATAATGGAAGCCTTCCATTGATTCGGAAAGTGCCGTCATTTCTTCATAGTAAAGCAGGTCTTCGCATTTCCTGCATCCAAATAAGAGGTGGATATGGCCATGGGGCAATTCGTTTAGCTTTAGGTATTGAACCATGCTTCGGAATGGGGCGATTCCCGTTCCTGTGCAGACAAGGAAGAGATCTTTTTCCAAGGGATCAGGTAAGGTAAAGACGCCCTGAGGACCCCTAAGCGTGAGTTCGCTTCCTACCTTCACTTCATTAAACAGGTAAGTGGTCCCCAATCCTCCTTCCAGGTAGACAATCACCAACTCTATGACGTTGGTTCCGTCGGGCCAGGAAGCAATGCTATAGCTTCTCCAGCGCTTATTTTTCTGTTCATGGATGGGTAAATCCAGGGTAACAAACTGGCCTGGCTTAAAGTCAAACCTGTTCAATTCAGGAATCTCAATCCAGTATCTTCTTGTATTCGGGGTTTCCTGCTGGATGCGGGTAACCCTTCCTGTGCGCCAAGGCTCCAACATAACAATCGTTTTTGAGCGGTGTACCGAAAGTTAAGCTTAATAGGCGGGGAATGCAAGGGGCTTTGCGTATGCGCCGTCAGGCGCCTCGCCCGAAGGGTGCCACATGCACCGTGCCCGAAGGGCCATCATAAAAGCTTTTCGGGCGGCTCCCTAACTTTCTCAAGTAGGGAGTCGCCCGAAATGGAATGGCAAGCAATCGTTTAGTGCCAACAAATCTAATAATATTTTTTTGTTAAAACCAAGTTTCCTTTTAAAAATATTCGAAGTTGGTAAGTTGATGACGCCCAGATCCAATAAGTCGTTTTTTCAACAGCCATAGAAGGGGACTGGTTTTACCAGCCCCTGTTTTTTTCGTACCTTTGCAGCCGCTGAGTGTAAGATGAATTTGCCGTGGCTATTAGACCAGTATTCAAATGACAACCGCCTTTCTTCCCTGGCGGCAGGGTTTGCATTGCCTAGTCCTCAGCGTTTTTTCATTGGCCCCTTACAAGGCAGTTCACCGGAGTTCCTCTTTTCAGGCATATTCAGACACCCTTCCATGCAGGACTTCAACCACGTAGTGGTAGTGGGGGATGCGGAGCAAGCGGCCTATTTTCACAATACCATAGAAAACCTGACGGGTGCGCTGGATATCATGTACTTTCCTTCCTCCTTCAAAAACAGGAAGAATTTCCGGCTGCTGAACTCGAGCCACGTGATGCTCAGAACGGAAGCCCTGATGAAGTGCAGTTCGCCGGGTGTACGCAAAAAGGTGTTGGTCACCTATCCGGAGGCATTATTTGAAAAGGTGGTGATGGCCAGGGACTTGTCCGGCAATGTGATCAGCATCAAATCCGGAGATACCCTTCCGGTCGATGCGTTGATGGAACAATTGACTCAGTATGGTTTCATAAGGACAGATTTTGTGTATGAACCCGGGCAGTTTGCCATGAGGGGAGGCATCTTGGATATTTACTCCTTTGGCAATGAAAAGCCTTATAGGATAGAGCTTTTTGGAAATGAGGTGGATTCTATAAGGATATTTGATCCGGAGACCCAATTGAGCGAACGCAAACTGTTACAGGTAAACATCATTCCCAACGTAGAGACCAATTTCGAAGCAAAAGCAAAAGTGTCCCTGCTGGAGTTCCTGCCTGATAATACCCTATTCTGGCTCCAGGACTATGACATCATCAAGGAAAAACTCGTGTTACAGGAGGAAGACCTGGAACTGTTTTTCAGGAGGGAGGAACAACAACCCTTCAAGCCTTCTGATGATGAAACCAATGAAACCTATAAGGATCAGGTAAGCCCCGAGGAGTTTGTGCATGCTGAAACCATCCATGAACAATTGGCCCAAAGGCATATCATTGAGTTTGGCTACGAAAAGCATTGGGACGGAACGCATATCAAATGGCATACTACGGATCAACCTGCATTCAACCGCAAATTTGAATTGCTGATTCAGGACCTGAGGGTATGGGAAAAGAAAGGTTATTCCCTGTTTCTGTTTGCTGAAAATCCCCGGCAGTTGGAAAGATTGCACAGCATTTTCAGTGACCTCAAGGCAGAGGTAATTTTTACCCCTATTGCCACGGCCATCCATGCCGGATTTATTGATCAAGACCGAAAACTGGTCTGTTATACTGACCACCAGATTTTTCAACGCTACCATAAGTACCGGGTAAAGCAGGCTTACAATAAGAGTAAGGCGCTTACGATCCGAACACTGAAGGAATTGCAGCCAGGAGATTACGTTACCCATATTGACCATGGGGTTGGCGTCTATAGTGGGCTCCAGAAAATTGAGTCCAATGGGCGCCTCCAGGAAGCGGTACGAATCCTCTACAAGGACAACGACATCCTGTATGTGAACATCAATTCCCTGCACAAGATCAGTAAATACACAGGAAAAGAAGGTACGGTTCCAAAGATCAACAAAATAGGAAGCGAGGCCTGGCAGAAGCTTAAGGAAAAAACAAAGTCTAAAGTCAAAGAGATTGCCTTTGACCTCATCAAGCTTTATGCCCAGCGTAAAGCCCAGGTTGGATTTGCGCATACCCCGGACAACTATCTGCAAATGGAACTGGAAGCATCCTTCATTTATGAGGACACCCCAGACCAGAGCAAGGCTACGGCCGACGTCAAAAGGGATATGGAATCGCCCTCTCCTATGGACAGGCTGGTGTGTGGTGACGTAGGCTTCGGAAAAACAGAGGTTGCCATCAGAGCGGCTTTTAAGTCTGTCTGTGATAGCAAACAGGCAGCTATACTTGTCCCAACTACCATTCTGGCTTTCCAACACTATAAGACCATTAGCGAGCGTATGAAGGATTTTCCGGTGACGGTAGATTATGTGAATCGTTTTAAGTCGGCTAAGGAGAAAAAGGAAACCCTGCAAAAAGTACAGCAAGGGAAAATAGATATTTTGGTGGGTACCCATGCCTTATTGGGTAAGGATGTAAAGTTTAAGGACCTGGGTGTATTGATCATAGACGAAGAACAGAAATTCGGGGTAGGCGCCAAAGAAAAGCTCAAGACCCTCAAGACGAACGTGGATTGCCTTACCTTGACAGCCACGCCTATTCCAAGAACCTTGCAGTTCTCTTTGATGGGCGCCAGAGACCTGAGCATCATCAATACGCCACCACCCAACCGTCAACCCATTCAAACGGAGGTTCAGGTATTTAACCAGGATGTGATCCGGGATGCTATTTACTTTGAAACCGAAAGAGGGGGCCAGGTATTCTTCATTCACAACAGGGTCCAAAGCCTCCCGGAAATGGCTGCTATGATTCAGGCCCTTTGTCCGGACCTGAGCATAGGAACAGCCCACGGGCAATTGGAAGGCCATGTGTTGGAAGACCGTATCCTGGATTTCATCGATAGAAAGTATGACGTCCTGGTATGTACCAATATCGTGGAAAGTGGGGTGGACATACCCAATGTGAATACCATTGTCGTTAACAACGCTCATCAGTTCGGACTGAGCGACCTCCACCAACTTAGGGGAAGGGTGGGCAGAAGTAATAAAAAGGCTTTTTGCTACCTGTTGGCGCCTCCAATGAGTTCCCTTCCGGCCGATTCCAGAAAGCGGTTGCAAACCCTTGAACAGCATAGCGAGCTCGGGAGCGGATTCCAGATAGCCATGAGGGACCTGGATATCAGGGGAGCCGGTAACCTTTTAGGTGGAGAACAAAGCGGGTTTATGGCCGAGATTGGGTTTGAAATGTACCAGAAGGTCCTGGATGAAGCCATAAGAGAATTGAAACGTACAGATTTTAAAGAATTATTTAAACAGGAAATCCAGGCCCAGGACGACTTTGTTCAGGATTGCACCATTGATACAGACCTGGAAATCCTCATTCCTGATGAATACGTGGAAAGTATTACTGAGCGCTTATCCTTGTATACCAGGCTGGATAACTGTGAAAACGACCAGGAGCTGCAATCCTTCTATCAGGAATTGCTGGACAGGTTCGGACCCATTCCCACACAAGTTGAAGACTTATTCACCACCGTGCGCTGCCGCAGATTGGCCATTGGACTGGGCATGGAGAAATTGGTATTGAAGGATCAGACGCTGCGTTGTTATTTCATTGGCAATCCAGATTCTCCATACTTCGAGTCTTCGGTATTCCAGAAAATCCTGGAGTACGTGCAAACCCGCACCAACAAGGCAAGGCTCAAACAGGTAGGAAAGAATTTCCTGCTCATCATTTCTGACATGACGGGCATGGATAGAATGTATCAGATCTTGTCATCCATGCATCAATATGCCGTACAAGAACGCCCTAGTATAGCGGAAGGCCCAACTCCCTAACGTATGGCCGGACCCTGGCAGTGAGGCGATTTGGTTCCGCCCGGCTGCAACCGGTGCCGGGCTAATGGAGGTATTTCCCTTAAATTACATTATGGAACAACTGGTTAAAGGCCCTATAGGTGTATTTGACTCGGGTTATGGTGGATTGACGGTGCTCAAAGAATTTGTCCGTCAGCTACCCGCCTACGATTATCTATACCTGGGAGATAATGCCAGGGCTCCCTATGGGAACCGTTCCTATGATACGGTATATCATTATACCCTGGAATGTGTCAGACACCTCTTCGACTTAGGTTGCCCGCTGGTGATTCTGGCCTGCAATACCGCCAGTGCTAAGGCCCTCAGGACCATTCAGCAAAAGGACCTGCCCTATATGGAGGGGGACCGTAGGGTGTTGGGGGTAATCAGGCCCACGACGGAAATAGTGGGTGAGTTCAGTCAAACCAGGGAGGTGGGCATATTGGGTACGGTGGGCACCGTTACGTCGGAGTCCTACCCAATAGAAATAGCTAAGTTTTTCCCCGATATAAAAGTGTACCAGCAAGCTTGTCCCATGTGGGTGCCGCTAGTAGAAAATGGAGAGGCCAATTCAGCAGGAGCGGACTATTTTATCCGCAAATACCTGGACCAGATCCTGGCCCAATCTCCCCATATTGACACCCTTGTGTTGGGATGTACCCATTATCCCATCTTGGTAAATAAGATCCGCGCTTACCTTCCGGAAGGGATACGCATTATCAGCCAGGGAGATATCGTTGCCAGGTCCCTGGCGGATTACCTCATCAGGCACCCTGCAATGGAACAAAGGTTGAGCCGGGGTGGGAAGCTAACTTTTTACACGACCGACGAGGTGAGCACCTTTGAGCGCCTCGCCCGCATCTTTATAGATCAGCCTTTGAAAGCAAATCATCTGCACGTGGGTATCTAGGGACGGACACGCGCTCCTGGCCGTCCGGAGCTTTGCCGTCCTGAGCTTCTAGCGTCCAGGCAGTGGCACTACTGCCAGGCTTTCATTGCCTGTTTCTGAAACCGATTGTACGGCGAAGAAGTAATTATCCTTTGAAATGGGAACGGTTATGTCTGTTTGGGTGGTGAATATTTTCTTTTGCCAGGTAGGGCTGGTGGTTTCCCGGATAAGGAGATAATATCCATGAGGCGATCCTTCCTTAGGTGCTTGCCAGTTGATATGGGTATTGTTGGTAAGGTCTCTGGTATCCATCCTTACCATTTGGGGTAGACCAGGGCTTTTGGCCAGATTGGCCAAGGTGCTCAGATTCAATTGGGTGTTCCTTGCCAGATAAGCATAATCAATAAATGCCGGAAGGTCTCCATAGGAGATGCCCTTATCGGTGCGAACATCCTGGTGCTGACGGGTGAAATTTTCATTCATTTCGGTGATGCGAATAGCCGCAAATCCATTTTCCACATAAGGCGTATGATCTCCTCCCCTGAGGAAGCGGTCATTCCTATAAATGAGCATCACGCCCAGGTTGTCCACATATCTTTCACCGGTTTCTTTTACATACCTGGCCAGGCTCCTGGCTTTTCCATCGTTTTCCAGGCCCAACTGGCGTATGATGGAAGCTTCCTTATCCAGGTTATAGTAGGGCAGCCCTTCGCTGAAAACCCGGACTTGGGTATTCCCTTCGATATTGGTTTGACTGCTGTTATTGGAACCAATAATGTCATTGTTGAGTACAGCCTGAATATCCCAGTTCTGAGCCCTGGCCTTTTTGGCCATGTAGGTAGAACCCAGCAATCCTTGTTCTTCCCCTGATACCGTTACAAAAATAAGGGTAGGTCCAAAGATGTGTTTGCTTAGGATGCGGGCGCATTCTAAAACAGCCGCACAACCACTTGCATCATCGTTGGCTCCGGGGGCGTCCCCTGTAGCATCCATGATATCTGACTTTCTGCTGTCCAGGTGGGCACTGATAATAAATATCCTATGATCGGCCGTATCGGCGCCTTTCAGGGTAGCCACCACATTTCCCAGATGGATAGTCGTTGAAACCCTCTTCCCATCTGGGGTATAGGTAACGGTATCTATGAAGGCGCTGAGTCTTCCGTCGGCGGATGCTGCAAAACGGTTGAACTCGGAAAGAACCCAGTTTCTGGCCGCTCCAATTCCCCTTTGTGGATCAGTGGTGGAAGAGATCGTACTTCGGGTACCAAACGATACCAGCTTACGGATATAAGTGGATAAAGAATCCGTATTTACTTCCTGAACGCAGGCGCTGATTTCAGGATCTTTATGGATTAGGACTTGGGCCCTGGCTCCCAAGACCATAACAGAGAAGATAATCGATGATAGGAGGGGTTTGAGCATGACAAAAGATAGCAACTTTTAGCTCCATTTCAATGCGAAAATATGTTGGTCTTCCTTAAACCTATAGGCCAGGGTTATACCTGTCACCTCACAAATCTGATGAATGATGGATAGTCCCAATCCTACTTGCTCACTGTTGGGAATTTCTTTATAAAATCTCCTGAATAGCCTGTCTTTATTCAGCGGAGACAACATACCTGAATTGGCAATCTCCAGTCTTCCAGGTTGGAGTTGTATGTCGATGATGCCTTGGGGGCAATTGTGGCGGGTGGCATTACTGAGAAGGTTGTTGAGTAAAATATCGAGGAGTTCTGGGTTGACTTCAAGGTTAGCAGGCTCAATAGATGATTGAACTTGAAGGCGGCTATTTTCCCAAAGCTCCTGGAATTGGATCAATTTCTCCGTTAGCTTATCGTGTACGGACAGCGTTTCTGTACGGTTGTATTGACGGTTCTCAATCTTGGCAATGAGTAACAAAGACTGATTCAGCCTGGATATGCGTTTAAGGGCTGAATAGGCACTCCTGAGTTTCTCGCTTTGGGCTTCCGATAGGTGGGCATCCTGAATAACCAGGTCCAGTTTTGAACGGATGATGGCTAGCGGGGTTTGGATCTCGTGGGAGGCGTTTTCGGTAAACTCCTTCAAAAGACGGTAATCGTCCGCGGCTTTACTTGTCATGCTTTTCAGGCAATCATTCATGAAGGCGAATTCTTCTATGTCTGTCTGTGGCAGGGGCAAAGGTTGAGTGCTGCCAATGGTGAAGGCCCTTAAAGCATCCATGGTTTGATAAAAGGGCGATAGTAGCCTTTTTATCGCCAGCCGGTTAAGTAGGAAAGAAGCTAATACCAGCAACAGAATGACAGCAATGGAAACAAAAAGGAGTGCGCTGGCTACGTGGTGGGGCCCCTCCAGTGGTTTGACCAGGGTGACTTGATACCAGTTTTGTTTTACCTTGATGGGGAACAAGAATTTGCGAAACCGGTGATCCTTTCCCAATGTGGAATCGTAGAAGTGAGTGGATTCAAAATGTTCACCACCGGAAAGGCTGTCCTTTTCTGGCGTATAATACACCCTTAAATCATCCAGCACCTGAGGGCCAGGTAGTTCCTGCTTGGCGGCTACATAAGTTTGCATCCTGTGCTGAATGCGGATAAAATTGTGGTCCAGCTGGGCAACCAACACCTGGAATATCACAAAATATAAGCCTACACAAGTAATGGCAAATACGCTGACCGTGAAAATGGCATTGATGCGGCTATAGCGGGAAAATAATTTCACGCGTTAAACTGTTTAGACGTCCCTTCATAAGCGAATTTATAACCCATGCCATAAATGGCTTTAATATAGTCCGGGCATCCTCCTTGCATCAGCTTACGGCGAAGGTTTTTGATATGGGTATACAGGAAGTCATAATTATCAGACATGTCCACGTGATCGCCCCAAAGGTGTTCGGCAATGGCCTCTTTGGTAAGCACTTTATTTTTATTTTCTGTGAAATAGAGTAATAGTTCGAATTCCTTACGGGTTAAGTCAATTAATCCCTGTTCTCCCTTTACGGTGCGCTCATGAAGGTTAATGGCTAATCCATCAAACTGGAGGATAGATGCGCCACCAAAAGTTTTGCGCCTGATAATGGCTGAAACCCGGGCACCCAGTTCTGGTAAATGAAATGGTTTTGTGAGGTAATCATCCGCCCCCCTGTTGAGGCCTTCAATCTTGTCGTCCAGGGAATCCCTGGCCGAAATGATGAGTACCCCATCGGTTTTACCTGCGCTTTTTAACTCCTGCAGGAGTTGAAGGCCGCTGCCTTTAGGTAGGGTGATGTCGAGGATAATGCAGTTGTATTCGGCACCCTCTATTTTTTCCCGGGCGCTGGGGAAGTCGTAGGCGGTTTCACACGCAAACCGGTTATCGTTCAAATAAGAAACGATGCTGTCCGACAGAGCCTTTTCATCTTCAATGACCAGTAGCTTCATGTGCCCGTAAAAATAGACACCCAGTATTATCTATATATTAAATTTACCCTACTGGGTTTTGGGCGGCCGGCAGACGCCTCAGGTGTCACCTGATTAGAATGGTTGTCCCTTGCTTTGTCAGGATATTTCCCTGTAAGGTTATTCCTTGTATGACCCAGACATAGGTACCAGGGGGCACGGGTTGACCATTAATGGCGCCATCCCAGCCTGATTGCAATTGAGTACTATAATAGACTTGCTTTCCCCAGCGGTCAAAAATCCTGAAATATTGAAGCTGGCGTATCCCTGGAGCAATGGCCTTGAGTATGTCGTTGGTTCCATCCCCATTTGGTGTGAAAGCGCCAGGTACATAAATGGCCGGGCCTTTAAATACCTTCACAACCACCGTAGCAGACGATGCGCAGCCAATGGGGGTATAGGCTATCACTGTATAGGTGGTGGAATCAGTAGGTGTGGCGACAGGGTCGGCTATATCCGGATTGCTTAAAGTAGCAGCGGGGGACCAAAGATAGGTTGCCCCTCCGGTTGCTTGCAGCTGTATGGAATAACCCAAGGCAACCAAAGTGTCATCGCCTGCATAGGCATGGGACTGTTGGATCTCTATAACCTGGTTGACTGTATCAGAGGAACAGCCTGTGGGGGTTGTGGCCCATAAATAAGTATTGTAATTGCCTCCCTGGCTAATGTTATATTGTACCGTTTGGCCAGAATCCAGGGGAAGGCTATCCACTTTCCAGTACCATTGGGAAATGGGAACCGGATTGGTTGCTTCTCCTGTAAGACTGAAGGCTGTGCCTGCGCAAACAGTGTCTGCCTGAAATGCCACCGTGGGAATGGGATAAACACTAAAGGAAGCTTGATAGGTAGAAAGGCTTGGACAGTTCTGGGCACTGATGGCGGATAGGCTGAGGTTGTAGGTTCCTGGTGCCAGGAATCCTAGGTTGGGTATGGAATCCGTGTAAGTAGTTCCATTGCTTAATGTCCAGTTCCAGGTACTGATGGTTCCTACCGAATCAGTACTTTGATTCTGTATGGGGATAAATGCACTGTCACAGCTAGAAGAGACGGTAAACTTGGGGACAGGGTAAGTACCGATAACCAAGTTCGTTTTGCTGGTATCTGTGCACCCCGCCGAATCCTGCACAGCTTCTATAAGCTGGTAGGTCCCTGGTTGGTATAAGTGAGACCCGGGGTTTTGGGCAGTGGAGGTCGTTCCGTCACCAAAACTCCAGTAATAGCTTTGCATCCAGCCTGGATTAGGGGAGCTATCCTGAATGGCGATGTAATGATTTTCGCAGAACGCCTGAGCGGGATTGATATAGGGATTGGCTTGGAGGACGGTGCAGAACTGTTGAATATTATAGGATCCGCCTGTTCCTGCGCTAAATCCCCAATAGACCAGGCTGTTTCCGGAGAATATGCGATCGACAATATCTTTTTGCATCGTTAGACGAAGGGATCCATCGATGTAGGCGCTCAACGTGGAATCAGATGCTACCCAGATTATTTCCAAAATATGCCAGTTGCAGTCTTTAATGCTGGAGCTGTTGGCAAGAGCCTGTACGGGTCCGGCCAGGTTGTTGGCTGCATCCAAATGGTTCATATCACCATTGGCCTGGAATGCCAGGTGGTCATAGGCGGGGTCTCCATATTGGGTATTCTGATAGGTATCTACGGTAACGGCAAGAGAGGGTTGTATGCCTTTCAAACCAAGATCCATACCATAGGCACCTACTCCTGCGTCCGTTGTCTGAAGAGCAAAGGCTAATCCATCCGCTCCCGCTCCCCCATTAATACAGCCCAGATTGATTTTGAATTGGAAATCGAAGGATTGATTCAGGTCCAGGTTACCTTTATTCCAGACGGTCCCAGCCTGATAGGAAGCCCCGGGGGTCAATGTAAAACAATTACAGCTGTTCTGGGTGGCTGATCCATTTATTGAATACCAATTTCCCTGGCTAGCTTGAGCCGAAAGATCATGACAGCAACCCAGGAAGAATAGAAGGGTAAGCGTTAAGCCTACATAAATTCGGTATAATGGCAGCACAGAACAAAAATCAACATTTTTTTGATAAATCCCTGGCTTTTTTGCCTTACCTCATCAGGACCGTAGTGCCCTTTTGATCCAGGGTATTGCCTTGATAATCTACACCCTGCGCAATCCAAATATAAGCGCCTATGGGCATGGGGTGACCATTTTCGGTGCCGTCCCAGCCACGCTCCAGATCGGCACTGTTGTAAACCAGCCTGCCCCACCTGTCATAGACCTTCAAAAATTCAAACTGGCGGATACCAGGAGCTACGACTTTAAGCAGGTCGTTAATTCCATCTCCGTTGGGGGTGAAAGCACTGGGAACATAAAAGGTGGGTCCCCGATATACCTTGATGCTTATGGTTGCCGTCGAAGGGCATCCTGCTGACGAAAGGGCCGTTAGGGTATAGGTAATGGAATCTGTGGGTTGGGCTACTGGATCGGGTATATCGGTTTCACTCAGGTAGGTTACCGGGAACCAACGATAGGTTACACCCCCTGTGGCCTGTAGTTGAATGGGATACCCCTTTGCCCCTACCGTATCGTTTCCGGCAAAGGCATGGGATTGCTGGACCTGGAGGGTTTGCTGCGCTGTATCAGAAGAACAACCCATATTACTAAAAGCCCAAAGCAACCCCGGGAAGGTCTTTTCCTCTGTGAATATATGCTGGAATGTCTGGCCCGAATCCAGGACCAGGGTGTCCACCTGCCAGTACCATTGGTTAATGGGAACAGCATTCGTGGACCTGGCATTCAGGATGAGTGTAGAACCCACGCAGGTGGTATCGGCTTGAAAACCTATTTCCGGTTTGGGGTAGATGCTGAATGAAACATCATAAGGGTCCAGGCTGGTGCAATTATCTGCAGTGGTTGTCAACAAGCTAAGTGAGTAATTGCCTGGAGGCAGGGCGCCGAAGTTGGGTATGGAGTCCGTAGAAAAAGCCCCATTGCTCAGGGTCCATCTCCAGTTGCTGATATTACCCACCTTATTGGAACTTTGGTTGGTCAATGTAATAGGCAGTCCGCTACAGATGGAAGTTGTGGTGAACTTCGCCACTGGGTAAGAACCGATCTCTATATGGGTGGTATTGGTGTCAGCGCAGCCTGCTGCATCTTCAACGGCTTCTGTGATCAGGTAAGTGCCAGGTTTGCTATAGGTGTGGGAAGGATCCTCTGCATGGGCGCCGGTACCATCCCCAAAATTCCAGTACCAATGATTCATCAAGACCTGGTTGGTAGAACTGTCTCTGAAGGCGATCGGTGCATTTTCACAAAATTTTTGAGCAGGATCAACATATGGGCCTGCCTGTATGATTGTACATACCTGCTGTTCATTGAAAGCGCCCCCTGTTCCACCAGTGAGACCCCAGTGTACTTTGCTTTGGCCCGAAAAAAGCCTATGAATAATATCCTTCTGCATGGAAAGCCGGAAAACGCCATCGATATAGGCACTTAGGGTGCTGTCAGCAGGATCCCATTCCACTTCAAGAATATGCCAGCTACAGTCCTTAATTTTCGAATCGTTTTTCAACGCCTGCACTGGTCCGGCAAGGTTATTTTGCAGGTCCGTATGGTTCATATCTCCGTTGGCCTGAAATGCCAGGTGATCGTAGGAGGGATCACCGTAATCTGCATTTTGATAGGTATCTATGGTAACGCCAAGGGAGTGTATAATTCCTTTAAATCCAAGGTCTTTTCCACCCTTTCCCAAGCCTGTGTCGGCCAGCTGTAGGACAAATGCAATGCCATCGGCTCCCGTAGTGCCCGTTCTGCACCCTAGGTTAACCTTAAACTGAAGGTCAAATGATCTTTTGAGATCTATGGTGTTGGTACTCCAGACGGCGCCAACCTGAACTGTTTTTTCGGGGGTTAAAATGAAACAGTTGCAGCTTTCATGGACGGCGGAGCCAAATACCATGTAAGCGCCTGTCTGATTGGTCTGTCCCAGGAGAAAAGGACTATAGGCCAGACAGGTCAATAGGATAATGGATAAACCAAAGTTTTTACTAATAGGGTACCGGATCATAAGCAACAAAAATTAGAGGCTAATTCTTTACCGGTTTTACCGGAAAAAATGACCTTTTTTTGTTCCTTTTTACAAACAAGCTCAAACAGAGCCTAGCTTAAATCATCGCCAACCTTACTTAAACGTCTATTCTTGCGTATTTAGCGTGCGTTTCAATAAATTCCCTGCGGGGAGCAACTTCATCACCCATCAGCATGCTAAATACCCTGTCGGCTTCAGCTGCACTTTCCAAAGTTACCATTTTTAAGGTGCGTTTGGCTGGATTCATGGTTGTTTCCCACAATTGCTCCGCATTCATTTCTCCCAAACCTTTATAACGCTGTGTATCAGTATTTTCTTCTTTTCCTTCCCCTAATCTTTCAATGGCAACCCTCCTGTCGTCCTCCGTCCATGCATAAGTTTGCGCTTTTCCTTTTTTGGCCTTAACCAGGTAAAGGGGGGGCTGAGCCAGGTATACGTAACCCTGCTGCACCATTTCCTTCATATAGCGGAAAAGGAAGGTCAGGATCAATGTGGCGATATGGCTTCCGTCCACGTCGGCATCGGTCATGATGATGAGCTTATGGTAACGGAGTTTTGCCAGATTCAGGGCTTTGGGATCATCAGGTGTTCCTACCGTTACCCCTAAGGCCGTATACATGTTCCGGATTTCTTCGTTTTCCAGGATTTTATGCTCCATCGCTTTTTCCACATTCAGGATTTTACCCCTGAGCGGCAGAATGGCCTGAAAGCTTCTGTCCCGGCCTTGCTTGGCTGTTCCACCTGCGGAATCTCCTTCCACCAGGTATAGCTCACAACGTTCCGGATCCCTGTCGGAACAATCCGCCAATTTTCCTGGCAGACCTCCGCCGGATAGAACGCTTTTGCGCTGCACCAGTTCCCTTGCCTTTTTAGCCGCAACCCTGGCCTGTGCAGCCAGGATGACCTTGGATATGACGTTACGGGCTTCTTTGGGATTTTCCTCCAGATAAGCCTCCAATGCGCGGGCTACGGTTGTTTCTACGATCCCGCTAACTTCAGAGTTACCCAATTTGGTTTTGGTCTGTCCTTCGAACTGAGGTTCAGGAACTTTCACGGAAATAATGGCGCTTAACCCTTCCCTGAAATCATCTCCCTCTACCTCTACTTTAGCTCTTTCAAACAGGCCTTCTTTTTCACCGTATTGCTTGAATATTCTGGTGAGCGCCCTACGGAATCCCGTAATATGGGTACCACCTTCAATGGTATTGATGTTGTTGACGTAGGAGAAGATGTGTTCTTTGAAGTCGTCGTTATAGGTCATGGCTACCTCTACTTCCACGTGTGCAACCTCATCATAACCATCAACATAGAGGGTCTTGTTGATCAGCGGAGTACGTTTAGCGCTCTGATCGAGCATTTCCACGAATTCCGTGATGCCTCCTTCTGAATAGAAGGTTTCTACGCTTGCATTGCCTTGCTCATCTTTTTCCCTTTCGTCAGTCAGGGTGATCTTAATGCCTTTATTCAGGAAGGATAATTCACGAAGACGACCGGCCAGAATATCTTTGTTATAGACGGTGGTGGTGAAAATGCTTCCGTCAGGCCAAAAATGAATTTTGGTGCCGTTGGCGTTGGATTCTCCTATTGGACGTACAGGGTATTGGGGAATACCTGTACGGTATTCCTGTTCAAAAACTTTTCCTTCCCTTTGAACAGTGGCTTGTAATACGGAACTGAGGGCGTTTACGCAACTTACCCCTACACCGTGCAGGCCTCCGGAAACCTTATAGGTATTTTTATCAAATTTACCACCCGCATGGAGGACGGTCATAACTACTTCCAGGGCAGATTTCCCTTCTTTAGCCATGATGCCGGTAGGGATGCCCCTGCCATCGTCCTGAACGGATACAGAATTATCCGTATATATGGTAACTTCAATGTTTTTGCAATAACCCGCAAGGGCTTCATCGATAGAGTTATCGACCACTTCATACACCAGGTGATGTAAACCTTTGACTCCTATATCTCCAATGTACATAGCCGGCCTTTTGCGGACCGCTTCTAATCCTTCTAAAACCTGGATGCTCTCGGCTCCATATCCATTGTTATTTTGGGGGGGAGTGGCTACTTCTTGAATTTCAGTGCTCATACAGACGTTGAATCCTTCTTTAAAGTGGTGCAAAGGTAGTAAAATTAAGCCTTTTAAGACAATTTACCTGGGTAAAAAATGGGTTTTTCCACATAGTTTATCCACGTTTCTTTGTCATAAGGACGTCAGGTTTTCTATGCTTTGAAATCATTGACTGTTGATGGGTTATTTTTGTCCCCGGATTATGCTTCAGCCCCCAGATATATTGACCCTGGCCCGCAAACAACCGGTGCTTCAAGAGACCTTGGATCTGCTCTACAATAGAGAACAGCGTATTCCTGGTGGAGTCGCCTACTCTGTTCAGCGTTATCAGATGCAGCCTCAATGGTCGGTAGATGATACGGGGATGCTGGTATATCATCAGTCAAAATCGACCGACGAAGGGGAAGGACATCTGGAACTTCGTTTCTGCCTTTCTGGAAACTCCTATTGCTCAGATCCTCAATGTAATGGAGGCCAAGCCTGTCGCAAGGCTGCTTCCCAGTGCGCTGCCAAGATGGCCACTATGGATGTATTTACTTTTCGTTTTTCTGTAACATACCTGGCCCCCTTTGTAAAAGGGCGCCAAACAGTCTCTCGCACAGAAGAAGTTCTTTCATTCCGTTACCCATCCAGCTTTACCAAGATTGTACCCCTTTGCGGAAGGAGCCGACTGGTATTGGAAAGCCTGCTCAATCATCCTTATGAGGGCGTGTTGGAAAACATCTTCATCAACGCTCAGATGCAATCCCTGCTTTTATTCAGCCTGGAGTGTCTCCTGGATGAGAAGGAAGAAGGTGTATTTGCCTGTAAATTCCTGGCCAACGAGGCAGACAGGGAAAAGATTACCAAAGCCAGGGAAGTTTTGCTGGAGCATATAGGAGAACCCATTACCATTAAGGAACTCAGCCGAAAAGTGGCGATGAATGAATGCTACCTTAAAAAGGGTTTCAAGGAGTTATTTGGAACCACCATATTCGATTTTTACCAGAGTCAACGAATGGAACACGCTCGTTACCTCCTTTATGAAAAAGGATTAAGTGTAACAGAAGTTTCCCTGATGTTGGGCTACTCTTCCATTTCCCATTTTTCCACGGCCTTTAAGAAGCACACAGGACTCAAGCCCTGCGATCTGTTATTGCGCTAAAAAGCCCCATTCAGCACTTTGTCAGGAGTAGAACTCAAGGGGAAGGCTGAACAGGGCAAAAAATGCATCAGGTTTCTGGCCTACTGCTGTATATAACCACCAGCATTTACCATAACAGATTTGGACTGATCACCTTGTTTAAGGTCTACCTTAAAGAAAGGGTCTACATTTTCATATTCCAACTTTTGTACCGTAGCGATTTCCATTCCTGGAAATTGAGTCTGGATGGCAGTTTTAGCGCTATCCGGCAGTTGATCAGTCGTCAGGTCAGTCTTATTACTTTGCCATTGGCCATCGGCACTGAAGGTGGCAATTTCCTTCTGACCATTGGATACCATGGAAGCGCAATAATTTCCTGCGGGAGATTTGGACCAAACAGCAGAATCCCCACTGAACTTGGCCTGGAAAGCGGATAGTACTTCAGCGGGAGGAACCACAGCCGGCGTAGCCGCTACGGCTGCCTTATGGTGTTTGGAATGAGATGTTTGGGTGGTCTGGGTGGTCGTCTGGGCGGTGACGGCGGTAGTGCATCCTAACAGCACTAAACTTAAAAGCGCACGGGCGTTTTTCATAATAGGGAGATTTTTATGGTTAAGAATCATTTGCACCCGGGCTAAGTCCAAAACTATGCCAGAATGGATCATTAATTGTTTTAATGTATGTGGGAAAAGGATAATAGGACAGGGAGTTTTCGTACCTTTGCCCATCTTTTTTTGGTAGTATATCTATGAGTGATAAGTATAGGGAATACCCACAATTGAATTTGCCTTCCATAGAACAGGAAGTATTAGAAAAATGGGCTAAAGAAGATGCCTTCCATCAGAGCATAGATCTCAGGGAAGGACGTCAACCCTTTGTTTTTTATGAAGGCCCTCCTAGTGCCAATGGGATGCCTGGAATTCACCATGTTATTTCCCGGACGTTGAAGGATCTGGTTTGTCGTTATAAAACCATGCAGGGCTTTCAGGTAAAACGTAAAGCTGGTTGGGATACCCATGGATTGCCGGTAGAGCTGGGCGTGGAAAAAATGCTGGGTATCACCAAAGATGATATTGGTAAAAAGATATCTGTTGCAGAGTACAATGCTATTTGCCGAAAAGAGGTTTTGAAGTATAAGGATAAATGGGATGAACTTACCCGTAAAATGGGTTACTGGGTCGATCTGGCACATCCATATATTACTTTTGAAAACAACTATATTGAAAGCCTGTGGTGGATTCTACAGCAGTTATACAATAAGGGTCTGTTATATGAAAGCGTCAGTATACAACCTTATTCTCCTGCCGCAGGCACAGGATTGAGTTCTCATGAGTTGAATCAGCCAGGCACCTACAAGGATGTTAGAGATACCAGTTGTGTGGCTATGTTCAAAGCCGCAGCCACGGAGACTTCCAAATGGTTGATCGATGCAGCAGGCGGGGAAGATGTCTACTATATGGCTTGGACCACGACCCCTTGGACGCTTCCTTCCAATCTGGGCTTAACCGTAGGTCCCAGGATTGATTACGTATTGGTTAGGACCTTTAATCCATATACGCATCTACCGATCAACGTAGTATTGGCAGAAGCGTTGTTGGGAAAGTATGTAAAGCCTGAAGGCCGGGATGCAGACTTTGCTGGATTCAAGCCAGAGGATAAAGTTATTCCCTGGAAGATCTTAAGCACTTTTAAAGGTAGTCAACTCGAAAATCTGCGCTATGAACAACTCCTGCCCTATCCGGCCAATACGGCCCAAAAAGCAGGAGGAGATCCATTCAGGGTATTGCTAGGTGACTTTGTTACGACAGAGGATGGTACAGGCATTGTACATACAGCGCCTGCCTTTGGTGCCGATGACTATAAAGTAGGTAAAAAGTACGATATCGGTATCCTGACCTTAGTGGACAGGGAAGGAAAATTTGTTGATGGTTTGGGAGAGTTCAGCCATCGATACGTTAAAAACTATAAGGACGATCCTCAGTACGTGGACGTCAATGTGGATATATGCGTTAAGCTGAAGAAAGAAAATCGTGCGTTCAAAATTGAGAAGTACGAACACAGTTACCCCCATTGTTGGAGAACAGATAAGCCAATATTATATTATCCCCTGGATGCCTGGTTCATCAAGACGACTGCCTACAAGGATAGAATGGTAGCATTAAACAAAACCATTCAATGGAAGCCCAAATCTACCGGAGAGGGCCGTTTTGGAAACTGGTTGGAGAACATGGTGGACTGGAATCTGAGCAGGGACAGGTATTGGGGTACCCCTTTACCCGTGTGGCGTTCCGCAGATTGGGATGTTGAAAAGGGAACGGGAGAAGAGTTGTGCATCGGTAGCCTGGCTCAATTGACGGCGGCTTATGAGGCGGCCGTGAAAGCTGGATATAATAAAGAATTGAGTCTGATTGTGAAAGATGGCAAGTTGGAGGTGGATCTCCATAAACCTATAGTAGACGAATTGGTGTTGCTTTCTCCGGGGGGTAAACCCATGAAACGGGTGCATGACCTGGTAGACGTATGGTTTGATTCTGGGGCCATGCCTTATGCCCAGTGGCACTTCCCCTTTGAAAACAAAGAAATATTTGCCCAAAACTATCCCGCGGATTTTATCGCCGAGGGGGTGGACCAAACCAGGGGTTGGTTCTATACGCTTCATGCTTTAGGTGCACTGATCAAAGAATCCGTCCAGGAGGAACTTAAAAAGGATGGATTTGATGCTTCGGATGCCCATTATCCAGGATTAGCCTATAAAACGGTGGTATCTAATGGGTTGGTTCTTGATAAGGAAGGCAACAAGATGAGTAAGCGGTTGGGGAATGTGGTGGATCCTTTTGATACCATCCACCGATTTGGGGCTGATGCTACCCGTTGGTACCTGATTACCAATGCTTCTCCCTGGGAGAACCTGAAATTTGATGTGGAAGGGATCAGGGAAGTGCAAAGAAAGTTTTTTGGTACCTTATATAATACCTACCAATTTTTCGCTCTTTACTCAAACGTGGATGGATTTACCTATAAGGAGGCACAGGTCCCCCTCAAGGAACGTCCGGAGATCGATCAGTGGATTATTCCACCTTACACACGCTGATCGCTGATGTTCAAGCCTATATGGATGAATATGAGCCGACCCAGGCCGGTAGGGCCATAGAGGATTTTGTTGATACTCAGCTCAGTAACTGGTATGTACGTCTTTGCCGTCGCCGTTTCTGGAAGGGGGAATATGAGCACGATAAGATCTGTGCTTATCAAACCCTTTATGAATGTATGGAGACTGTCCTTAGCTTAATGGCGCCCATTGCTCCCTTTTTTAGCGACGCCATCTTCAATAATCTAAATCAAGTTACTGGTAGACAGAAAGTTGCATCTATTCACCATGCTGATTTCCCGAAATCTAACCCTGCTTACAGGGATGTTTCTCTGGAACAGCGGATGCAACTGGCCCAGGATATTTCCTCCCTGGTATTATCCCTGAGGAAAAAAGTAAACATTAAAGTCAGGCAGCCCCTGGGTAAAGTGCTGATCCCCATATTGAATGCTGAAATGCAGCATCAGATCGAAAAAGTATCTGATTTGATCCTTTCAGAAGTTAATGTTAAACAAATTCAGTTCTTAACTGATTCAGAAGGTTTTATTAAAAAGAAAATAAAACCTAACTTTAAAGCTTTAGGTAACCGCCTGGGGGCAAAGATGAAGCCGGTGGCAGCAGCCATTGGGGTTTTTAGTCAGGAAGAGATCTCCAGGTTGGAAAAAGACAAAAAAATTGTCCTTATCCTGGATGGAGAGCCCCTGGAATTAGTGTTGGGAGATGTAGAAATCAATAGCGAAGACATTCCGGGGTGGACCGTGGCCGTAAAGGGCAATCTGACTGTGGCCCTGGATGTTACCGTAACACCAGAATTACTGAATGAAGGAAATGCCCGTGAATTGGTCAATCGGATTCAAAAAATCCGGAAAGACAGCGGTTTTGAGGTAACAGATCGGGTGGAGGTAAAAATAGCTGCAAAGGATACCTTAACAACATCGGTTGCGCAATTTTCCGATTATATTTGTATGGAAATTCTGGCAGATAGTCTGGAGATTGTGCCAGATATTCAGGATGGCACCGAAATTGAGGTAAATGACATTTCTTTAAAAGTAATCGTTACCAAAAAAGGAGCGTAGCATGGCAACTGTAAAAAAAGCGGCCAAATCTGCAAAGAAAGCACCACAACCAGCAAAAAAAGCCCCGGCTAAAAAGGCCGCTGTAAAACCTGTTGCCAAAACCGCAAAGAAGGCTATTCCCGTCCCTGCTAAGACGGCACCCAAAAAAGCAGCCCCTGTAAAGTCGGCAGCTCCGGCCAAGGCCGTTAAAAAGGCTACTCCTGCTAAGGCCGCTGTAAAACCTACAGCTTCCAAGGCAGTTAAACCTGCTGAGGTCGCTAAGAAGGCGCCGGTTTCAACCAAGGCGCCGGCAGTCCCTGCTAAAAAGGGTCCTGTTCAGACCCCGGCTAAACCGGTAAAGCCTGCCGTTGCACCGGCTGCTAAAACAGCAAGCACGGCAGTAAAAAATGCTCCGGCCCAGCCAATCAAGGCCCAGGGAGTAAAGTCGGCGCCAGTTGCTGTTAAAACAGCAGCCCCGGTGACGGCTAAAGCCACCGCTACAACAAGTAAAACCGCTACGGTAATAAAACCAGGTTCGGCTCCCGTGAAGGCAACCGCCCCGGCTACCAAAGCAGGGACTACGGCACCGGCGCCTGCGGCCTCCAAGCCTGTCGCGCCCATTGCCAAAGCCCCTGAGGTAAAAGTCGAACCTCCAAAATCTACGACTATCGCACGTCCTATTCCTAAACCTGAGACCAAGCCGGTGGAACTTAAACCGATTAAAACCTCGGTAGCTACGGCAGTTAGATACGAACCCGATTTTACTAAATCTGTCCTGGACGATCCGGGTCATACAATTCTTAATGCACCGACGATGAGATATAGCGATGCTGAACTGGCAGAGTTCAAAGACCTGATCATGCGCAAGCTGGAAGCCGCGAAGAAAGAACTGACCTATCTTCAAGGATTGATCACCCGTAAGGATGAAATGGGTGGTGACGAGAGTGAAAACCGCTATATGACAATGGAAGATGGTTCCATTAGCATGGAGAGGGAACAACTAAGTCAGATGGCCAGCCGTCAGATCCAATTCATTGACCACCTGGAAAAGGCGATCATGCGCATTGAAAACAAAACATATGGTATTTGCCGGGTTACGGGTAAGCTGATTGACAAAGCCCGCCTGAGAGCCGTACCCCATGCCACCTTGAGTATTGAGGCTAAAATGGGATTGGTGAAAAAGCCGGAAAATCAGAATATACAATAGCATAATAGAAGGAGGAAACCTCCTTCTATTATTTCAATTCCTGCATATCAACGAGGTGCTTATAAGTGCCCTGCAATGCTATTAATTGCTGGTGATTTCCTCTTTCTACAATTTTCCCCTTAGACAATACGATGATTTCATCCGCGTGGCGGATGGTCGAAAGCCTATGGGCTATCACAATACTGGTGCGATCTTTCATTAAATTGTTGATGGCATCCTGCACCAAACGTTCACTTTCTGTATCTAAGGCCGAAGTGGCTTCATCCAGGATCAGGATATCCGGATTTTTGAATATGGCCCTGGCTATAGTCAGCCTTTGACGCTGGCCCCCACTTAATTTCATGCCCTTGTCTCCGATAGATGAGTGGTATCCATGTTCCATCTGGGAAATGAACTCGTGCGCGTTAGCGACCTTGGCTGCCTGTACAACGGCTTCCATATCTGCGTTCTCGTTACCGAAGGCGATATTATTAAAGACCGTGTCGTTGAAGAGTATGGCTTCCTGAGATACAATGCCAATCAGATCCCGGACTGATTCCATGGTCAGATCCCTTATATCTTGTCCATCTATGGTGATGCTACCTGAGGTAACATCATAGAAACGAGGTAGTAAATCGGCCATGGTTGACTTTCCCGCTCCACTGCTGCCGACAAGGGCAACTATCTTTCCTTTAGGAATATGCAAGGTAACCTCATCTAATACGTTTGAGGTTTCATAATGGAAACTCACATTATTGTATATGATTTCCTTATGGAATCCCTTAATTGGTTTTGCGTCCGGTTTGTTCTGGATAGGATTGGGGTAATCGATTATCTTCAATACCCGTTCACCTGCGGCTAATCCTCTTTGTAAGTAAGATATGGCACTGGCAATATTTTTGGCCGGTTGAATGATTTGGAAGTACAAGGAGATATATGCGATGAAGCCCGCTGCGGTAAGCAGGGAGTTGTTATGCATAATGAGATAGCCTCCATAGATCATGATGATCACGATCACTATTACACCCATGATTTCTGAGAAGGGAGATGCCAGTTCCCGCTGATTAAGGATGGATTTGGTGGTTTGTGCAAAGGAATTGTTTTCTTTGCCGAACTTTTCTTCCATGTACTTCTCCGCATTGAAACCCTTAATGATCCTGATGCCCGACAAAGTTTCTTCCGTTATGTTCAGTATTTTACCCAGTAAACCCTGACTATGAATGGATCTTTTCTTCAGGTTCTTGGATACAGTGGTGATGAGTATTCCTGATATTGGGAAAAACACAAGGGTGAACAGGGTCAGCTTAAAGGACATGTAAAACAGGAGGGCGAAAGTGCCTATGATCTGGAATGGATCCCTCATGATGACCTGAACAGATTGTACGAGGGAGTTTTCAATTTCCACCACATCGTTACTCATGGTGGATATCAGGTCTCCCTTACGCTGGCCATGATAAAATTGTAAGGATTGCCTACTGAACTGGGTGTACAATTGGTTGCGCAGTTTCCGGACTATGGTAACCCTCATACGGGTCATCACCCGTTGGGAAAGGAAGCCGAAAAGGTTTTTCAGTATGATCGAAAGAACAATCAGGGCGCATACATACACCAGTACCCTAAAGCGCCCATCGCGTGTGCCAATGTATTGTGCCAGGGTGTAGTTGAAAAAATCCTTCACATAACTAAGGGAAAAGGAAGGATGGGGTAATTGTTTAACAGCCTCTGGAATGGTGTTGAACAGGATATCAAATAAGGGGGCCAAAAGGGGGTAGCTGGCCAGCCCAAATATTATATAAAGGAATATATATATTGCGTACTCTGGAATGTAGTGGTGGTAAGGACGGGAAAAACGGAGAAGCCGAAAGAAAATATTCATGTAGTTTTACAACTTAAGTTTGAGGTAGCAAAGTTAACACAAAATGCAAACCGTCAACATCCTTACGGTTGTGTATAACTGGCTGAAATTCAATTAAAATTCATTTACCATGGAGGAAGGGAAGAGACAGAAACAAATAGGGGGGCTACTCACGGAGGAGCTAAATCCCATATTCAATCGTTTGGGATTGAATATGCTTGACGGGGGTATGGTATCCATTTCCGGCGTAAAACTGACTCCTGATTTACTAGAGGCAAGAATATACCTGAGCTTCTTTAAGGTGCAGCAGCCAGACCTGGCGCTGAAGACCATAGAAGACAGGGGCTGGGAAATCAAAAAGGAGTTAACGGCAAAGGTGAAGCATCAACTAAGGCGAATGCCGGAACTGAAATTCTTTGTGGATGACACATTGGAGCACGTGTTTCATATGGAAGAAATATTTAAAAAGATCAATGAGGAACGGGAAAAACCCAACCCCTAAATCATAGCCCTTGTACCTATTATTCTCCTGGCGTTATTTTAAAGCAAAGAAATCAACCAATGCGATTAATGTCATCGCCTGGGTGTCCACTTTGGCCATTGCCGTAGGTGCAGCGGCCTTGGTTTGTGTGCTTAGTGTTTTCAATGGTTTCGAAGGCCTTGTCCGCTCCTTATATTCCTCTTTCTACACAGATTTGAAAGTAACGCCATCCAGTGGCAAAGTATTGGTGCTTTCAACAGCAGATCTGGACAAGCTTAGGAAAATACCTGGTGTAGCGGCCTTTTCATGTGTGGCCGAAGAAAAAGGCATTCTCCAGAATGCAGACAACCAGACTACCCAGGTATTTTTAAAAGGAGTAGATAATGTATACGCTTCTATCACAGGAGTGAAAGACCATTTGATCCGGGGTCAGTATAATTTGGGAACGGTAGACTCTCCCAACATGATTCTAGGTTCAGGGGTGGAGGCTGCCTTAGGAATATATTCAGACAGGACGATCTATCCTTTGACCGCTTACCTCCCTAAGAGAGGCGTACCCTCTGGTGCTGATCCGCTTCAAGCCATCAGTGAAAGCGCTATTCAGCCTGTCGGCACTTTCGCCATTCAGGAAGATTTTGATGATAAATATGTTATTACCAATATCGGAACGGTTAAATCCTTGCTGGGGCTGAAAAATGATGAGTATTCGGCCATAGAGATCAGCGTGGCGCATCCTGCCTATTTACTGGAAATCCAAAAAGCGGTCCAAACCACACTGGGAAAGGGGGTCCTGGTTCGATCCAGGTACGAACAGAATGCCTCACTTTATACGGTAATGCGTATTGAGAAGTGGTTCATCTTTGGATTGCTAATATTGATTTTATCGGTCGCCGCTTTTAATATGGTTGGAGCTTTAACCATGCTGGTGATGGAGAAGCAAAAAGATATACAGGTATTGAAGGCCCTGGGTGCTCAGGATTCTTTTATAAAGAGGGTATTTCTGGGTGAAGGAATGTTGCTGGCGGGTTTGGGGACTATTCTAGGGGTAGGATTTGCCTTATTGATTTGTTGGATGCAGATTCGATATAAACTCATTCCCCTTCAAGGCAGTTCATTTGTCATAGACTATTATCCGGTCAAGGTCCTGGGATCCGATATTGCCATTGTGGTAGGATCCATTTTCATTGTAGCCATACTGGCTTCCTGGTATCCTGCCCGCAAGGCTAGTTTGGAGAAGGTCGATTTGCGGTCGTAAATCCTTCGCTACGTAAAACGCGCAGTTCCTAACGACCTTAAGGTGCCCCTCCCTAACGCGGCAGGCCCGCACAAAGCTGCGAAAAAAGCGTCCCACCCTAAAGTGGAAGGCCCAGTAATAATCCCTGAAAAAAACGGATTATTAGTGGACCTTCCACTTTGGTATAACTCAGTCCACCACTAACATTTGACATTGAAATAAGTAAGATTGATATTTATAAAAGAGACTGGCCCCCATGAACGCTGTGAAAAACCAGGTTCATGGGGACCAGTCTCTTTACTATAAACACGTTCTGAGGGACTAGGCATTTTGTTATAAGCATGCCATGCGGAACGGGCGGGGCCTAATAATCACCGAGCGTCTCGGGGAGCTGATTCAGAGCGGCCTTTAATTGGGCATCGCTGGGTGCAATTCCATGCCACTCATGGTGTCCTTCCATGAAATCTACGCCCTTACCCATGACCGTATGCATGAGGATAGCCACAGGCTTTCCTTTTCCGGTCAGGGCTTTGGCCTGTCCCAGTTTTGTGATCACATCATCCATGTCATTTCCATTCATTTCCAGGGTCTCCCATCCAAAAATCTCAAACTTTTGCCTTAGGTTTCCCAGGTTCATTACTTTGGCTGTAGGACCATCAATTTGCTGCCCGTTCCAGTCTATGGTAGAAATCAGGTTGTCGGCTCCTAGGTTAGGAGCGCTCATGATGGCTTCCCAGTTCTGACCCTCATCGAGTTCACCGTCACCGTGCAAGGAAAAGACCAAATGGCTGTCTTTGTTCATTTTTTTGGCCAAAGCGGCTCCTATGGCAACACTCATACCTTGTCCTAAGGAGCCTGAAGCTACCCTGATCCCTGGCAGGTGTTCGTGGGTTGTCGGATGTCCCTGAAGACGGGAATTGAGCTTCCGGAAAGTGCTTAGTTCCTGGATGGGGAAATAACCGCTTCTGGCCAAAGCCGAATAAAAAACTGGGGATATATGTCCATTTGAAAGGAAAAAGATGTCTTCATTGCGTCCGTCCATGTGGAAGTCCGGATTGTGCTCCATTACGCTGAAATAAAGAGCGGTAAAGAAGTCTGCGCATCCCAGGGAACCTCCTGGATGCCCGCTTTGTACGGCGTGGACCATACGTACGATATCTCTCCTGATTTGGGAGGCTGTGGCTTTTAAGTCAGTCATATTTTTTCAATTGTTGACAAATGTACCAGAATTTTTTTTTGACCCGGCAAACGTTTTGCCCTGTGGATGAGTCTATATTACTGGACGGGTAGGATTGCTGCTTACGGAGAGGCATACATGTAGCCCGCTAAAAGCAAAGTTTGGCATGCTTTTTAACGTTTTTTTTGGATAAAATGCCCTCATTTGAGGAAACTGAACACCAATTGCTTAATACTAATGCCGATTTTGACTTATTATTGTGAATTATTTTCATTCCAAGTTGTCGAATAGCATTGTGTTTCAATGTTATACCCTATTTAACCAGAAAAGCTAGCCCGATGGATAACTTAATCATTGGTTTTTTTGTCTCTTTTATCATAACCTATGTATCAATACCTGTCATCGTCAGAATCGCAAAAGCGAAAAAACTGGTAGATGTACCCGATTCAAGAAAAATTCATAAGGCGCCTGTTCCATCTTTAGGCGGCTTTGGGATTTTTGCGGGCTTTCTGCTGGCAATGCTGATTGCGGTTCCGTCGAAGTCATCCGCAGGGTTACAGTATATTGTGGCTGCTTCATTCCTACTGTACATAGTGGGACTTAAGGATGACGTGATGATTATTACTCCCCTCAAAAAATTTATCGGGCAACTTGCAGCTGCATTTATTATTATAAATCTCGCAGATATCCGCTTGACCAGCATGAATGGAATTTTTGGTATATATGAATTACCCTATGCCGTTAGTTTGATCATCAGCTACTTTTCAGTGATTGTTATCATCAATGCATTTAACCTCATTGATGGGGTGGATGGATTAGCCGGTACGTTGGGTATCATTAGTTCATTGATCTTTGGAATCTATTTTTATTTCGCCGGAGATCCCTTGTATGCTGTAATGGGATTAAGCCTGGCCGGTGGCTTAGGCGCTTTCCTGGTGTTCAATTATACGCCTGCAAAAATATTCATGGGCGACACCGGTTCTATGTTGGTGGGCTTGATCAATGCCATCATGGTCCTCCATTTTATTAAGGTATCCACTGCTCCAGGAGCGATTGTCCCTGTCGCTTCTGCTCCTGCTGTAGGCCTGGCAATACTGGCGGTGCCCTTGTTTGATACACTCAGGGTATTCGTGATCAGGATATTCCTGCACAGGCGTTCTCCATTTTCTCCCGACAGGAATCATATTCATCACTTACTGTTGGATTGTGGTTTTTCTCATCCAGTTTGCACGGCTACCCTTGCAGCCTATAACTTGTTATTGATTGTGGGCGTATTTGCCATGAGGGCAGAAGGCAATTATTTCCTATTGCTGGGACTTACCTTAATTAGTTTGTCTTTTACGGGGCTGGTTACTTATTTCCGCAGGCCTACCGCCCGCCCCATTATTGCTACCATTACCGGTATGGAACCCGTTGTTCCTGTGGCTGAGGGCTTAGCCCTTCAAGAGGTTGCGAGCATTCCCATACATCGGAAATCCGGTAGCCTGGAGCCCCAAAAGAATGTGGCGGTGCCACCTACTATTCAGCCCGTCTTCTCCATGGAGGAGGAATAGACGTAAAATTAATTGCTGTTTTTATTGGTTTTTATAGTTTTGCACCGCACATAATTAATCTTATATGTCGGAAGAAGTTGACTTTATACTGGATGATACCAAAGAAAACATGCAAAAGGGGATTGCCCACCTGGAGACAGAATTGACAAAAATCAGGGCAGGAAAAGCGAATACTCAAATGCTGGAAGGTATTTATGTTGAATATTATGGAGCCCCTACTCCTATTGGCCAGGTGGCCAATGTGACGGTAGTGGACGCCAGAACCATAGGCATACAACCTTGGGAGAAAAATATGTTGCAGCCCATTGAAAGGGCTATTATGGCCGCCAACCTGGGCATTAATCCCCAGAATGATGGGGTCCTTATCCGGTTGTTTCTACCCCCATTAACCGAAGAAAGACGCAGGGAACTGGTAAAAAGGGTGAATGGGGAAGGGGAACAATCTAAAGTAGCTATCCGCAGCATACGCAGAGATTCCATCGAGCAAATAAAAAAGCTGCAAAAAGATGGCCTTAGCGAAGATGTAGCAAAGGATGCAGAAAAAGAGGTTCAGGAACTAACGGATCGGTATATCGCCTTGATTGAGAAGCATCTTGAAGCTAAAGAAAAGGAGATAATGACGGTGTAACCTCTCCTTTTTTTGATATCTTTAAGTATAGACTTTCTTTACTTAGATGATAGCAACCTATGAAGAAGATTAACCTGAATGACATCAGTAC
>CAJCIQ010000216.1 GCA_903970475.1 Beijerinckiaceae bacterium | reverse complement strand
GGCCTGGTATTTATCCGCCAGGTCATAACGGAATCCATCTGCGGAAATTAAGATGACATAAGGTTTTTTCTCTTGCTGAGGGCTATTAACCCTATCCCAGGTAATGTATTGGGTGGTATCCTGAGCCAGGGAAACCAGGGGACTTAGCAACAGAACGACAATGAGCATGCGTAAAAAAGACATATAGTAAGTTGGTTTAAAAATAAAAGGCGGGGACGGGCAAATTTATAAATCTTCCGCTTCCACTTCTATGCGCTGTGTAATATCTTTTAGTGAAGCATATCGTTCCAGGGTATAAGGTATGGTATCCAGCCCGGAAACGAACTTCAGCAGGTACGTATATATCCCTATAATGTCCCCAGCGTGCATGGTTTTACCCACATGATGGGCGGTCGTCAGCAAGGACACTATAATGACCAACAACACCATTAATTCCATGATGCCGAAGTTCCAGGCTTCCTTATCAGAAATCCGGATCTGCCACTTTCGTAGCAGTTGGTAGTGTCGGTTGATCTCCTTGATGCTCTGAGTAGAAATAACATCCACCTGGAGTTCCAGCTCATCATTTTTGAATTTGGTGAGTCGCTTCATGCTGCGTCCATAACGATATCCCAGCCAGCAAACGGGCAAGAGGATGGCCAGGCAGGCCAGGACTACGCTTTTTTCATAAAAGAATAACAGGATAAGGGAGCCGAAAATATTGTAACCCGCTTCTATGATAAAATTGAGGTCAAATTCCAGAAAGTCTATGAATTCCCTGGCCAGATTTGAATGGGCGCTGAGCCTGGATACTTCCTCGTCCTCAAATCGCCTGGAGAGCATTTTGGTGACCAAAGCCGTGTAAATGGACGTATAGGTACGTGTATCTACCATATGTCGTAAGGTGCCTACCGCCAAATAGGTAAAATGCACAATAGACAATAAAATCAATCCCCTATAACTGCCTGCAATCAAGTCATTCACCGCCTCTCCTAAAAAGTAAGGCCTCAACAAGCTTCCCAGCATCTCCAGGGCAAACAAAGAATAGGTCAGCAGCAAACGACTCCGGTGCCGGACGAATAACCTCCTCAGCATGGTCATCCCCTTCATGTTCGCCTCAGGACGCATATACTACTGTATTTTCAACGCTTTTTTTTGGGTTTGTCCGCAGGGGTCAACGGCGTTCCATCCGGAACACCCCCCCGGGAGGGTGTACGCCCAGGGGCCCTTACCGTCACCGTATTTCCCGGTATCCCACTGATCCACCCCCTGCAATTGGTCGAACCACATTGACATTGAAATGGCTGTAAATGCCCATCCATCATGGTCGCATAATCCAGGGTCAGCTCTTCGCCTTTAGCAATGGCCCTGCAAGCATATACATTGAGTCCATGGTATTCCGTATTGGGGCTACAACTGTGGTTCTGAGGCGCCCACCGGGAGGGATCCCTGTCCCAGAGGATAAATACTTCCCGGCTCAGGGGATAAGCATAATGAGAAAACAATTCCTGTTGTTCCTCGGTCCAGTTTTTTTCCACATAAGAGCGGGTGATGATGCGCTGGGAACGACCCTCACCCTGGAATATGCACTCACCCTTGTTCAGGTCACGGGTGGCATAGATACCGTACCCTGAAATGGGGCTACCCTTCACGGCAAATGCCCTTTGCCTGAGCGCATGCCGGTGGATACCTTCCTCTATAATTAAGCGTAGGAATCCTGATTGTCCAATCCCATCATGGGCCAAAATAAAATCCGCAGACCCTTCATAACCATCCTTATAAAACACAGAACAAGTGAAATTAATTTCCAGGAAGTAGGGATTTCCGGCAGCATCCACCCGAAAATCCAGGCGGGCATACCCTACGCCCGAAAAAGCCTGAAATATCCTGGAGGCAGCGCTTCTCAGGCGAGCTTCCAGGACCGGGTCCGAACAGGGAATATTGGCTTCGGGGTGAAGCTCCGACGTTTTGAGCGCATAGGTCTTGTAAGCAAACCCCTTAGGGAATATATATTCCACTGGTTTAAATGTCCGGCAGCCTTTACCGGAAGGCGAAGCGGCCACTAATACGGTAAACTCTCGCCCTTCTATATAGGTCTCTGCCAGTAGTTCGTCGTAGGTTCCCAAAAGTTCCTGGACAAGCGCCTTCAAAGCCGAAGGATCGTGCACCAAAGACCGGTCGTCAATCCCCAGGCTATCCCCTGCTTTAGCCGGTTTGACAAACAAGGGAAACGGTAGCGTCAATCCATCGAGGTCCGAGAGCGAACCAATGAGCATATATTCCGGAGACTTCACGCCTTCGGTATAAGCCACATACTTCATGAGCTCTTTGGGAGGATCATAGATGCGGGCATTGGGTCCGGTATAAGGCAGGTTAAGCAGTTCCAGGGTATGAATGACGTCTATGGAAGGGACCTCCCATTCCAGGTAGCCTTCACACAGATTGACGAAGATGTCATACCCTTCCTTGCTCAACTCCCTGAGTTGGCTATAAGTCCTAAGTTTATTCAGGGCGACATGATCTACCCTATCCCCAGGCAGCAAAGCGGACAAGTCCCTGGGAGGGTCGTAGTATTGGTAATCCAAATCATCGGATGCCGTGGAATAGTCTGGCTGCAACACACATACACGCATGTTCGGTTGTTTTAAGTGTTAGCTGGAGGAGCCTGCCGGGCGGCCCGCACCTGATGAGCCGACAGCCCGGCGTAATCCATCGCGGGCGATGGCCTCTATCAGGGAGGCATAGGTCCACCCCGACAGACGCAGAATCGCTCCTATAGAAGTATAATTCTCGTCTTCAGAAAGCCCACATTGCGCATTTACTTCCAGCACCTGTAGCTGGCCGGAAACATCCATGCGCAAGTCTACCCGCCCATACCCCACTCCTTGGACTGCCTGATAGGCCAAAAAGCTTACTTGCCCTATTAATTCGATCCACTCAGGTTTGGGCAACGCATATTGATAAAAGTCTTCATAATCTCCAATGGGACTTTCGGTCTCGTATATTTCCCATAAACGGTCAAAGGATAGGAAGCGCTCCTTTTCAGGGAGGGCCGGATGAAACACCCGCTCTACCGGTGGATAAATGATACAATGCTCCGGCTGATCCCAGGGGCCGACAATAAGGGTCGTGAATTCCGGACCGGTTACAAACTGTTCTGCCAATATGCCTCCTGTGGTCAGCGACCATCCTCTGTATTGGGCTTCCAGGGTATGTATTAAAGCTTCCAGCTCTTTTTTTCCTTCCACCACATTGCGTACCCCTATGCCCATGCTGCCCGCAGATATAGCTGGTTTAACAATGAGGGGTTTTCCCAGCCGCTCGAATATGCCATTAACCGGTAAATGATCAATGCCCACCTTTTCCCAGGAAGGGGTCGGCACACCTGATTGATCAAACAATTCCTTCATGAATATTTTGGAAGTGGTTGCTTCATAGAACCGGAGATCGGATCCGGTATAGGGAAGACCCAACTCGTCTAATAAACGAATCACGGAAAGACCAGGCGAGCCATTGTACTCATCCCCATCACAAAGGTTAAGCACCAAGGGCACAAAACCCTCCGAGCGCGAAGGAATAGTCCTCAACACGTAAGCATAATCCTCCATGGTGACCGGCTGCCATTCCCAGGCGCAAGCCCAGGCTCCGAATACCCTGGCATATTCTTCCCTGCTTTGGGTAAAGTCATAGTAGTAATCAATATTAGGGTCATTCGTATGGACCTGAGGGACCAACACCCAAATCAGCAGGTTTGGGGGAAAACCCGCTGGCAGCTTATCGTTAGAGGCAACCATCCTATAATATTACTGTATTTGCATCATCCTTTCTAACCATTTTTCATGGATATAGGGGCTCAGTCTATACCGGCTAAGGATAGCGTCATTCAGGACTGCTGCACCGCTGATCAAACCCAGGCAATCCGGGTCTCCACACTGACATTGGAATGATTCTGCCATGGACCACTCCGTAGATGGATAGAAAAAACAAAGTTCCTCTCCCTGGTCCACATCTTTGAGTAGGACCACCTCCATGCGTTCGGTATCGAAATAAAGATTGGGTCCACAACTATGGTTGGTATAGAGCAGTTCAGGCGGAGACAACAGGATGTGCTGATGAGCGGAGACCTGTAAGGTAAACCTACTGGGCGTTTCCAAAATCCGGGAATGGGAAAAGGAGGTAAGTATTTGTCCTTTCAGGAGACGCTGGGTGGCGTGAAGGGACTGGTGCCCCGAAACGGGGTCTTGTTGAATAATGGCCAGCATAGGTGTAAGGGTTTGAAGTTATCCTCTCCCTTAAAGATACAACTGAACCATATACCTCCAATACCTGGGTTTGTGAGATTCTCCATCCCAAACATGAAGTCCGTTCCATATCCCCTTTTTCCAAAGTGCCTCGCTGAGTTTTTGGTTATTCTCCAGGAAAGCGTCCTGGTAACCTACTACAAAGACGATCTCCATAGCCTTGAGCATTTGCACCAGTTTTTCGTCCCATAGATTGGGGATAAACAGGCTGGGCATATTGTAATAGACCGTTTCGTCCATGTACCCATCAAAAAGGTCCTCGAAATGATCGTATTTTAAGGTAAGGTCATAGCGTCCGCTTAAGCCCACCGCCTTATGGAACAACCATGGATATTTAAAGGCCAGGTTAACCGCATGGTAAGCACCCAGGCTACAACCCGCTGCTATGAGATGGGGATCCGGGTTTTTGCGGCGAACCAGGTCTAATACTTCCGTCAGTATATACTGCTCATACAGCAAATGCCTTTGGATGCGGTCAAATGGATGGAGTTTAGTGTTGTAAAAGCTTTCTTTGTCAATGGAGTCCAGACAATATACCTGGAGGGTTCCAGCTTCTATTTTAGGCTGTATGGCTTCAATAACTTTCCAGTCTTCATAATCATAAAATCGGGCCGTCCGGGTAGGGAAAAACAGAACAGGACTTCCGGCATGTCCGAAAATCAACAACTCCATTTCCCTTTGCAACAGAGGGCTAAACCATTTATGATATTCTCTATTCATGATGCCCGGGAGCAATTTGCTCCGTAATGTATTGACCAACGACCTCCTTCCACAGATCATACCCCTTCTGGGAGATGTGCAATCCATCCGGATCCAGGAATTCCCTTTTAGGATATCCTGAGTTATCTGTCATCCGGTTATATACGTTGATGAAATGCAGGGGTTCTCCCAACTTTTTGATCTCCGTTTCTATGATGCTGTTGGTGTACCGGATACTATCTACAATATTCCAACGCGTAATGCTGGGTTTGATCGATATGAAAGCACAGGCAATGTTACCAAACCGACCCTTCACCCTGGCAATAAGCTGCTGGTAAAATATAAAAACTTCTTCAGGATGCCGCCCATCTCCCAAATCATTGTCCCCAGCGTAGACGATAATGTATTTAGGATTATACATGCCCACCAGCCGATCAAAAAACCAATCACAGGCAGCCAGGGTTGACCCCCCAAAGCCCAGGTTGACTGGTTTATAGGGCTTAAAATCCTCGTAAAGGGATTCCCAAAGGCGGATGGAAGAGCTGCCGTAGAACACCATTTCTGGTTCATAACTCAGCTTCCCTTTCTCTGCCTCTAGCCTTCTTACCTCATTTTCGTACCAAAGCATAACACAAACTTAAACTTTAACATTTTCAACCCCGTACTGCTGTAGCACGTCGGCAGGAACACCATCCCATTTACCTGGATGGTTTCCTGCATAACCCAGGTCATCGACGCCCATTTGGGTCGTATAAAAACCCGAAGCAGTCAGGTTGCGCATACGGCTGAAAAACGCTACCCCTTGTTGCATAGCAGGGTCTGCCTTATCCGGATAGGCAATCTGATCTATCAGGGCTATTTGTTGGGCAGAAGTGCAATGTACAAAAGGTTGCCCAAAGCTGTCCAGGCACTGCACATCCAGCCAGCGCAAGCCACCTCTTAAGGGGATTTGGTTATCCGGTTCGTCCTTAGCGACGAATTCGATATAGGCTGGGACTCCCGCCTGGGAAGCACTACCGGAATGATCATCCTTGGGGATAATGATGTCTACCAGTACGGTAATGGTCGCCATTTCCGCCTCGGTAAAAAACTTATCCTTCATTAATTGCTGGTCTCTTTTTACTTCCCAAGCCTCACGCCCAGGAACAGTTGGCGCGGCCTCATTTTGTCCTGCCCCCGATTCACCGGATCCGGTTCCACCATCAGCGCTCCCCGCTGCCCCGGTTTTAGATTTCGTATCCGTTGGCTGGCAGGCTTCCAATAAGGTACCCACCGAAAGAGCAGATAGCCCCAGGGTCTTCAATGATTGTCTGCGGTTCATCCTATATTCAGTTTCTGCTTTTGTGATAAAATGTATTCAGCGGTCCTCATGGAAAGCGCCAAAATAGTCCAGGTAGGGTTTTTATCCCCCTGTTGTACGAAGGATGCCCCATCCACTAAAAACAAATTTTTGCAGTCATGGGCCTGGTTCCATTTATTGAGGACTGATTTTTTAGGGTCATCCCCCATACGGGCCGTACCTACTTCGTGAATGATCCATCCCGGCGCATCCAGTCCGTAATCGGTATCCGCACCTGCATTTCCGTGCAGCATGATGGCGCCCATAGCGTGCAACATTTCGGCAAAT
This sequence comes from Beijerinckiaceae bacterium, assembly GCA_903970475.1. Taxonomy (GTDB): domain Bacteria; phylum Bacteroidota; class Bacteroidia; order Chitinophagales; family Chitinophagaceae; genus Dinghuibacter. Next base: position 6,176 of record CAJCIQ010000216.1, on the reverse strand, counting down.
GTTTCCTGCTGATGTTTGGCCTGAAGGATCTCTTCCCTACCCCATTTATAGTTAAACCTAAGCACAGGAATCCCGAATTTGTCTACCGTATTGGGATCAATTTCACAATAGTTGGTTTCCCTGGCCAGGGCAACACCCCTGCCCGCCATGCCCACTGTCGCTCCGTAAAAACGACGGTAATCTTCCTTTAGACTTGCGCCGTATCCACCGGCTGGTTTCATTTTCCCATCCTTACCCGGAATCAACCCGTTGACCCGTGGAACGTAGCCCCCATACCCAGCGCCGGGCATATTCATGCCTCCACCGAACTCAATATGATATCCTCTGGGGAAGTCTAACTTACTGTTGTCCTTTAACCAGGGAGCATAAATGTGCACACTACCAACCCCATCTTCATTATAGCGCTTACGATCGGCCAGATGGGGTAATATACCAGAAGAAGAAGTCCCCGTCGAATCGTGGAGGTATTTGCCCAACACGCCACTACTATTGCCCAGTCCGTTAGGATATCTTTTTGATTTGGAGTTCAGCATGAGGCGGGCTGATTCGCAGGCTCCGGCAGCGAGGATAACTATTTTGCCCTTGACCTGGTATTCCTGCATATCCTGCTTATTGACGTAGGAGACGCCGGTTGCCAACCCTTCCTGATCTGTGAGCACTTCCCTGACCATGGCGTTGGGCACTACTTCGAGGCGCCCTGTTTTAAGGGCAGGAATCACCAAACAAGAAGAACTGGAAAAGTCTCCATAGATCTTACAACTTCTGCCACACTGACCACAATAGAAACAAGCATTACGATCCTTGTTTCCAGGAAGGGCTTCCGTCAAAACAGATCCCCGGCCGGGAAGTACTTTTACCCCCACCTTATCCCCTGCTTGTTTGATGAACAATTCATGCAGCCTAGGTTTGGGCGGAGGAAGAAAAATGCCGTCCGGTTCATTTTCTATATTTTCAACCGTGCCGTAGACCCCGATCAGCCTATCTACTTTATCGTAATAAGGTTTAACCTCGTCGTAGGTAATGGGCCAATCATCGCTTACCCCATCGTGTCGTTTGGGTTTAAAATCATTGGGACCGAAGCGCAGGGAAATCCTACCCCAGTGGTTGGTACGTCCTCCCAACATGCGGGACCGGAACCATTGAAAATTTGAGTTTCCCTTTTGGGTATAGGGTTCACCGTCAATCGTCCAGCCCCCATAAGCGGCGTCAAAGTCTCCGAAAAACCGGTTGGTACCTGCTCCCCGGCGAGGGGAATCCCAGGGCCATTTGAGTTGCATGGAATCCTTGGCCGGGTCAAAGAAGGGACCCGCTTCCAGCATCAATACTTTTACTCCGGCATTGGCAAGTACGTATCCAGCCATGCCCCCACCCGCACCCGAACCTACAATGATCACGTCGTATACGGTAGGCGTTTTTTTGATCTGCAAAGGATCATTGGCCATAATAACAATCGATTAGAAAGGAAATGAAGTAATGGTCGAATATACCAAAAAAGGAAGTGCCCGGAGCAGATATGGGGGTATCTGCCGGGCACTTTTTAAGCCATTTTGATCATTTTATTTGAGCGGTCGTTCGCCCCTCCAAAAACTTGTTCTGGTGCTGATGAACGAGCTGTACGTATCGGGCTACAACGATTTTGCTGTCGTCTCGATCTGGATGCCGGCTCCCTGCAACCCATCGGCGCTGGCGCTGACCTGGACAGGCGCAGTCTGAGCCCCGTTGGACTGAAGGATGACCTGGCACTTCCCATAAAACAAATGCCGTTGCCACTGGCCATCGGGGCACAGGTCTGCCTCATGGCTCGAAGGATCCCCATTCCCTACCCCAATGAAGCGTGCGGGCCCGCTGAGGGTAAAGTGAATCAGATCCATGGCATCGGGCACTTCATTGCCCTCTTTATCCAGCACAGTCACATTGACCACACAGCCATCCGAACCATCTGCCAATATTGTTTTTGTAGAAGGACTCAGGATAATTTTATAAGGTGCTCCGGTGGTTTTAACCACGGCTTCCACTTTATGGTTGCCCACTGTAGCGACCGCTTTCAACACACCTGGCTTATAGGGGACAAACCAGTATAAATGCCCATTGCGGGGCATGTCTTTTTTACCCAGGCTTTTTCCATTGAGAAAAAGCTCAACGGCTGACCCTCCGGTATTGACCCATACTTTAATAAGTTGCCCCTCTTTACCCTTCCAGTTCCAGTGCGGAGAGATGTGCACGAAGTCTCCGTCCGTCCACCAGGACTTATAGTAATAGTAGACGTTCTTGGGAAATCCGCACATGTCCATGATGCCAAAATGGGAGTTGATATTGGGCCAACTGAAAGGCGTAGGTTCCCCCCTGTAATCAAAACCCGTCCAGGCAAAGCCCCCCATAAACCAGGGCCGGTTGGCAGCCAGGGTCCACCAGGTTTCTGCGGTGGAAGCCCAGGGCGGATAGGTGCTGTCTTCATCGGGAAGATAAGCCTTCACCAGGTCCTTTTCATAAGGCCCCCTGGTAGAGACAGTAGAAGCAACCTCCGTTCCCATAATGGGTTGACCGGGGTGTTCTTTTCGGTAAGGATCTACTCCAAACAAGTTATAGTTGAATCCCCTGACGGGCAACACTTCATTTACGCCATGATAAACGTTTCCATCATTAACTGCTTCCGTGCACAAACGTGTTGGGTCCAGTTCTGCCACCACCGAAACCTGGTTCTGTGCAATGCGCTTTCCAATCTCAGAAGTCTGTACCATCCATTCCTCATTACCAATGGACCACATGAAAATACTGGGGTGATTCCTGTCACGCAGGACCATCCAACGCAACTGGTTTTCATATTCAGGACCACTGTTAAGCAAACGGGTCTCATCCAGGACCAGCATACCAAGGCTATCGCAGGCATCCAGCAATTCAGGCGTAGGCGGATTATGGGAAGTGCGGTAGGCATTGGTTCCCATTTCCTTCAGCAGTTTTATGCGGTAGTACTGCATAAAATCAGGCAGGGCTACGCCAATGCCACCATGGTCCTGATGACAACATACCCCCTGGATTTTAACAGGCTTTCCATTTACGAACAGGCCGTTATCCTTATCCACAGTGATCGTACGAACACCAAACCTGACCTTCAAACTATCCACGACCCTTCCATGTTGGTGCACCAGCACCACCGCCCTGTACAGATACGGATCATCCAGGTTCCAACGGTGGGGCATGGGAATAGCTGTGCGCAAACGGTTCGCACTCGTACCATTAACGGGGATGTTAAAACTTTGTTCATCCGAACGCGCAATCACGCGCCCTTCTCTATCGGTAATGTATCCGGAAACGGAAGCATCAGCAGCGCTGATTTGCTTATTGACCACCTTGGTATCCAGGTAAACATTTACCCCGTCTTTACCGTCTTCGGTATGCACATATACGCCACCGTCATCGGAGAGGTGTACATCATTGTAATTATTCAACCATACATGGCGGTAAATCCCGGCCCCTTCATAAAACCAGCCTTCATATTGACTGGCATCCGCCCTGACCGTGATCACATTTTTCTGGCCATAGTGCAAAAAGTCGGTAATATCGTAAGACACGCCGCAATATCCGCTCAGGTTATTGCCAAGGTAAAAGCCATTAACCCATATCCTGCTGTCCCTGAAGATCCCGTCAAACGTTACCACAAACCTTCCACCCGAATCCGTTTTATTGATCGTAAAAGTCTTGCGGTACCAACCCACATTGCTTTCCGGGAATAAAGGACCCGTAGCCCGGAAACCATGGCCTTCCAGGTCCCCATCCACCTTATGGACGAAGGGAACCATGACGGCCCAATCGTGCGGCAGGCGAACAGACGCCCAGGCACTGTCCTTAAAATCAAGGGAAGCGGGTGTAGAACCAGCGTCTCCCGTTTTGGCAAAGATCAGGTCCTTACCATACTGGAAGTCCTTGTTGTAGTCATTGCTGCAACCCAAGGCGAATTTCCAACCCTCGTCCCAGTTGATCCGGGTACGACCAGGATTATCGCCGAAGCGTTGTTGGGCGCCGGCGCCAGATGGTGCGCTTTGTTGGGCGACGGCCCGGAAGGTCCCCAGGCTCAGTAAGAGAAGCAGGTTATGATGAAAACGCATGCTTAATTAATTTATTTCTTGACACTAAATGAATAAATGGTCGTCGTATTATATTTTTCTCCTGGATTCAGGGTTGTACTAGGCCAGGATGGCTCATTAGGAGAATCGGGGTAGTGTTGGGTCTCCAGGCAGAATGCACTTCGGAGATAATCCTTCTTTCCATATTTCATGTCATACTGACCATTCATGAAATTACCCGTATAAAATTGTATACCCGGTTCGCGCGTAAACACATCCATCACAATACCACTTTTATCCGCCCAAACCTTTGCAGCTTCGTGCAAATCGTGGCCGGTCAGCACAAAATTGTGGTCGTACCCCATACCATTGACGATTTGTTTGCCCGTATCGTTGATCCTGGCACCAATAGCGGTTGGTTGTGTAAAATCAAAAGGAGTCCCTACAACAGAATCTATTTTGCCCGTTGGAATCAACCCGCTATCAATGGGTGTATAAGCCCTGGCAAAAATTTGGATCTGATGGTCCAGGATCGTTCCGCTTCCAGCTCCATTCAAATTCCAGTAGGCATGATTGGTCAGGTTCACCACCGTCTTCTTGTCGGTGCTAGCTGCATAGCTAAGGTGTAAAGCAGACTGAGCAAGCTCGTAATCCACCGTAACCTTAAGGTTACCAGGGAAGCCCATATCCCCATCCGGTGAAGTCATGGTCAGTTCCAAAGAGCTGTCGCTGGTTTGATGTGCATCCCATACATAATCTGAAAACCCGTGCGGTCCCCCATGGAGTGCATTGGCGCCGTTATTCAGGGGAATCTGATAAGTCTTTCCATCCAGGGAGAATTTCCCCTTCCCGATCCGGTTTCCATAGCGGCCAATGATGGCTCCGTAGTAGGCGGACCGGGTCTGCTCATAGCCCTTCACACCATCAAATCCGGCCACAACATCCACCCATTGCCCATTTTTATCCTGGGTATACAAAGCAACGAGCCTGCCACCATAGTCCGTGATGAAGGCTTTTAGGTTTGCCGATTGGAGCTTATACAAATGCGTAGCTTTTCCTCCGATCGTATCTGCAAAAGCAGCAACTTTAGGATCAGCATACACCACGGCTGAATCTGAAGAAGCCGGCGCAGTTGAGGCTGGCTTTTCAGGTTGGTTTCCGCAAGCACTTAAGGAGGCCATCCATACCAGGCCTGCGCCTAAGTATAGGGCAGAAAAGGATTTTTTCATACAGGCAAACTTTATGTTTAAAAATTAAAATCACCGGGTTCAATACGGCCACGTTAGTGCAGTCTACAGTTCTTACGGCCGCGTTAGCGCCGTCTCGTGTTCATGACCGTCAGGCCTGCTTGTAGTGCACCTCTGCCAAGGCCTGCAAGCGCGCTGCCGCCCACTCTGCCGTGATATCCCGTTGGGGTCCCGCCAGCATCTCATAACCCACCATAAACTTCTTCACCGTAGCTGAACGCAGCAAAGGCGGATAAAAATGCATATGCCAATGCCACTCAGGATGAGGCCCATCATTCACCGGCGCCTGATGCATACCCGCGGAATAAGGGAAAGACGTCTGAAACAAATTATCGTACCGGATCGTCAACCGCCTCAGGATATCGGCCAGGGCAGCCTGTTCGGCCTCATTAAACTGGGTCACGTACTGCACTTGCCTGCGGGAAACCACCATCGTTTCAAAGGGCCATACTGCCCAGAAGGGCACCAGCGCCACGAAGTGCTCATTTTCCACCACAATGCGAGGGCTCCGCGAGCCGACGGCGGCGTCAGCCGCAGGTACATCCACGCGCTGCGTCAACTCCAGCGCCAGGTAATCCGAGAGCAAACTCCGTCCATGCGCCTCAAAGTAAGCCTTCTGGCGCTCTGTTTCCTTCTCTAACGCTGTTGGCACATCATTGAGCGCCCAAATCTGTCCATGGGGATGGGGATTACTGCACCCCATGACCTCCCCTTTATTCTCAAATATCTGAATATACCGGAGATCGGGATTGGCAGCCAGGTCATGGAACTCTTTTGCCCATAGCTGTACCACTTTTAAAATATCATCCGCTTCCATTTCGGGAAGGGTTAAATCATGTCTTGGGGAAAAACAAATGACTCTGCTCGT
>CAJCIQ010000215.1 GCA_903970475.1 Beijerinckiaceae bacterium | reverse complement strand
CTGGTTTAGTGGCGGTCATACAACCGGCAGCCACGGCTTCTTGCCCTATGTAGAGGTGACAGAAACCACGGATTTTCTGCATACCATACAATTGCCCTGCTTTTTCTTCAAAACGGCGCAGGAGCAGCATTAACTCGTACCAGTATAAATAGGTTTCTTTAGAGAATTTAGTCGCCACAGAGCTAAAATTTTGCGGGCAAAAATAAGGTTTTGAACCCAAAATCGCGTCAAGGGGTTAAAGAAAACGAAAAAAGCAACCCCCATGCTGTCTATTTGGCAGATTCAGGCTATATTGCAAGGTGCATTTGCAGGAACTCAAATTAACCCAATACAAGAACTATTACTTTGATCACTTCACGTTTGAAGAGCCGGTAATAGGAATTACAGGCTCCAATGGGGTTGGTAAGACGAATTTATTGGACGCCATCCACTATTTGTGTTTTACCAAAAGCTATTTTACCCTCTCGGACAGCTCCAACGTGCAGGTAGGCCAGGAAGGCTTCCGCCTGGAAGGTATATTCGACAAGGCGGGGGGCCCCTTTAAGGTGGCCTGTGTTTTCAGGGGGCAAAACAAGAAGGAAGTTCGCTGCAATGAACTCGAATATGATAAATTCTCCCAGCATATTGGCTTGTTTCCCTGTGTAATGATTGCCCCGGACGACGTAGACATCATCATTGGCGGCAGCGAACCCAGGCGTAAATTCCTGGACACCATCCTTAGCCAGATCAACGCCAATTACCTACAGCAGCTCATTATCTACAATAAAATCCTCCAGCAGCGCAACACCCTGTTGAAGCAATATACGGAAACCAGGCGCCTGGATAACACGCTCCTGGACGTATTGGACGCCCAGCTGGCGCCCGCTGGTCAGGCTATTTTCAATGAAAGAAAAGCCTTCCTGGAAACCTTCCTGCCCCTGGTGCAACAGCATTATGAGGACATTTCCGGAACACACGAGAAACTCCAGCTGGAATACGACAGTCAATTGCTCAATACTCCCTTTGACGCAGCCCTGAGGGGATCCAGGTCCAAAGACCTTTATACGGGCAGATCCAATACGGGCATTCATAAGGATGATGTCGTGTTTAAGATGCAATCAGAGCCATTTAAGCAATTTGCCAGCCAGGGCCAACGCAAAAGCCTCTTATTTGCCTTAAAACTTTCTGAATTTGACGTCATCCGGGAACACAAGGGCTTTTCCCCTATCCTGCTGTTGGATGACGTATTTGAAAAGCTGGACGCATCCCGTATGCAACACTTATTGGACCAGGTTTGCCACTATGAAGACACCCAGGTCTTCATCACGGATACCCATAAACAAAGGCTGGAAGATGCCTTAGGAGACCTTGAGGTCCAGCATCAGATCATTTCTTTGTGAATCTCCCTTATCTTTACGCCATGGGTGAATATTCCATGCAAAGGGCAATGAAAGATTTCCTGGAAAAAAGCAGGCTCAAAGGCCCTATACAAGCCATGCAGATTACTGGTGTCTGGGAAGAAGTCATGGGAAAAACCGTAGCAAAATACACCGATAAAATAGAACTAGTCCAAGGATCCCTATACATCACTACATCGGTAGCCCCGCTCAAACAGGAGTTATCTTTCCAAAAAGCATTGATTGCCGGAAGGATCAATGAAAAAATGGGCGAATATGTAGTAAAAGAAGTAATCATCCGGTAAGGACCAGCACAAACTAAGGACCTCATGCAGATCATTCCTGTGACTTCCGATGCTACCGCTCGTGCATTTATCCATTTTCCCCATGTTTTCTATCAATCTGATCCCAATTGGATTTCCCCCCTGGACGACGATATAAAAGCAGTCTTCGACCCTAACCGCAATACGTTTTTTGCCCACGGAATATGCCAGCGCTGGTTACTGGTTGACGCTAAGGGTAAGACCATAGGCAGGATTGCCGCCTTCGTCAACTTTGAAAAGACAAAAGACCAGCCGGTTGGTGGCGTCGGCTTCTTTGAATGCATCAACGACCAGGCAGCAGCTGATCTTTTATTCAATACAGCCAAATCCTGGCTTAAAGCCCAAGGGATGAAAGCTATGGATGGCCCCATTAATTTCGGAGAAAATGAGAAGTATTGGGGGCTACTGGTAGAGGGGTTCAAGCCCCCCAGCCTGGGCATGAATTATAACCCCGCCTATTACGAACGCTTATTTGAAACGTATGGATTTACAAAGCTGTATGACCAGTTTACCAATTTCATGGACGCCTCCGTCCCGCTGTCGGAACGTTTTACGAAAATATCCGGATGGGTCATGGCCAAACCAGGTTATACGTTCAAGCACTTTTCCCTAAAACACCAGGAGCAATTCTTTGACGATTTTAAAGAAATCTACGACGACGCCTGGCAGCACTTTGATAACTTCACCCCCATTGATCTGCCCACCATCAAAGAGTCCTTCCGGCAGATGAAACCCATCATGGACGAAAAAATCATCTGGTTTGCCTACCACAACGAGGAACCCATCGCTTTTGTGCTTTGTCTTCCGGATGCCAACCAGATCCTGCGTCACCTGAACGGGAAGATGAACCTTTGGGGCAAAATTAAATTTCTGTATTACCGCCGAACAGTGGTCATAGACCGCCTGAGGATCATTGTCATGGGTTGCAAAACCAAATTCCAGAACCATGGCATAGAATCTGCATTAATTCGTTGTTTGCAGGAAGAGGTGCTACCCCGTCAAACCATTAAAGGCGTTGAACTGGCTTGGGTGGGAGACTTCAACAAAAAAATGCTGGCCATTCACGAGGCAGCAGGGGCCAAAAAGGATAAGGTCCATAGGACCTTTAGATATAATTTTACCGAAGAATAACACAAACCATACATTTATGAACAAACAGTGCCTACTTTTCTGTACCCTGCTCCTGGCCGGGTTTGGGGCCGGGGCTCAGACCAAAGGGCATAAAGCGCCCAAGGAACCTGGGGAACAGGCCCTCAGAATAGATACCACGGCCGTATCCATCCTGGACCGTATGAGTGCCATGATCAGCTCTATGAATGCCTGCACTTATTCCGTCCATGCCAATTATGATATTCCCAGCCACTACCTGGGCGTGGTCAAACATTCCGATGAGCAAAAGGTATTCCTCAAAGGAGGAAACAAACTGCTCATCGAATCCAATGGAGACAAAGGAACCCGCTCCTATATCTATAACGGGACTACGTTTGACTACCTGTCCAGGGATAAAAACCAGTACGGAGAGTTAACCGTTCCGGCCAAAACCATGGATATGATAGACAGCCTCAACAAAGTCTACGGCGTTGAGTTTCCGGCTTCGGACTTCTTCTATCCCACTTTTGTGGACGACATCGTAGCAGAATCCAGGACCCTGATTTACCTGGGTATCACACAGGTGAACGGAAAGGATTGCTTCCATATCGCTGGGGCTTCCAAAAACAAAACCTATCAGTTCTGGATCTCCGATGACGCCTATACCTTGCCCATGAAAATGGTTATAGTATATACCCAAAGGGAAATGAATCCCCAATATGAGGAGACCTTAACGGATTGGCAGATTAATCCAGACCTGCCCGATGCCCTTTTCTCTTTCACACCTCCTCCAGGTGCCAGGAAGATTAAATTGATTGCCTCAACCACGATGAAATAATCTGTCAACCTACAATTCTTTGATATGAAATTCTCTCAATATATATTGGCGACTGGCATATGCCTTCTGGCGGCATTGTCGTCTGCACATACCCAGGCACAAAGATTCGCCCACGGCGGCGGAGGTGGTGGTGGATTTCATTCCGCACCCGCTCCAGCGCCGGCCTATCATCCAGCGCCGGCGCCGGCGTATCATCCGGCCCCTGCACCCCGTCCTGTGCCCCCTCCCGGAGCCATCAACGGTGGCGCGCGTAATTATGGGGTGCATGATTTCCATCAGGCTGGAACGGTGGTGGATAATCGCTATAATGCCCACGTGAACATGCATGAAAACGTAAACATTTATCACGCCAATCCCAGGATCACTTATCGTCCTTACGCATACCATCCTTATCATCCTTATCGCTGGGGACCTAGCTGGCATCCTATTGGCTTCTTTTGGGCCGGCGCCTTGGCCGCAGACGCCTTTTATTTCTCGCTGGCCAACCAAGCCTACTATTATGATGACGGTGTCTATTACGAGCCTTATAACGGCGGTTATAACGTAGTACCTGCACCCTTAGGAGCCATGGTAGCCACCATACCTCCCGGTTCAGAGACCGTACAGGTGGGGGACCAGACCTATATCTATTACGGCGGTACTTTCTATGTCCAGACCGATGAAGGTTACCAGGTTGTAGCCGCTCCCGATGGAGCCGTTGTCAGCGAAATTCCTGATGGGGCGACCTCCCAGAACATCGATGGTCAGTCCTACCTGTTGTACAATGGCACCTACTTCCTCCCCATCTCTTCCGATGGTCAGGATGCCTACCAGGTGGTTGTCATGCAGCAATAGTCTTGCTACTTTATATTGAAGGGCTTGTATGCCGCAGCCTCGCGTGATTTCAACAAAAAACGCGGGCTAAGGCACACAAGCCCTTCTGATTTTGCCCAAGATGGGGCGACTCCACTCAGGCGTTAGGCGCCTGAACGGCCGGGGTGTAACAAAACTGATTGGCCATAGGCATGGCCTGTTCCGGCTTAATCTTCCTGTGGGTGGAAGACGAATTACAATTCGACCATAACCACCTCAACAGGGCCAATATCTACATGGTCATGACCAATGAGAAAGTGGATAACGGAATGTTCACCCATAGTAGCACCCCCGGTCCGCTGGCAGCCAGCATTAAAGCCAAATACCCTCAGATAGCCGAAGTATGCAGGGCTTATGCGGATGGCAGTTCTATCGTTTACCGTTATAAAAACGAAGCTCTCTCCTCTGTAGGCATGTACGCAGACCCCTCCCTTTTCCGCCTGTTTACCTTTCATTTTGTAGCAGGAGATACGGGTACTGTTTTTTCCCAGCCCTATTCCCTGGTGCTGACCCAAAGTATGGCAAAGAAATACTTTGGATCAGATCCCAATCCTATAGGGAAGGCCCTTGCAGGAGAAAACAAACAGGTATACACCGTAACGGGTATCGTTGAAGACGCGCCCGCCAATTCCTCCATAAAATTCGATTGGGTGGCGCCCCTGGAAAGTATTGAACCCACCCATAAGGAAATCGGCAACTGGAACAATAATTGCCTGACCACCTATGTCATGCTAAAACCCGGTGCTGATCCGGCTTCCCTGAATAAAGAATGGGCCAATCCCAACTATGACTATACCATAGCCAACATAGATCCTTCCAGCCCCAGTACTTCCCATCATTACTTATTTGCCATGAATAACTGGAACCTGCATGACGAGTTTGTAGGAGGTTTGCCCACCGGAGGAGGAAGGATACAATACGTGCGCCTGACCTGGGAAAACAAAGACCCGAGTTCTCATATCGTCATTTCCCAAAGACTGGTATCGGCTGAATACATGCGAACCCTGGGTATGCAAATCCAGGAGGGCAGGGATTTTCAAATGAACGACGTGATGGATTTCAATCCCCAGAAGTTCGATACTACCCGAATGTATGCTGTAGTGGTCACTTCCTCTATGGCCAACCTGATGGGTGAAAGCAACCCATTGGGAAAAAGCATCACCATGTCTGGTGTCGGCCTGCATATGCAAGTGGTAGGCGTCATAAAGGATTATGTATACGGTGATATTTACGGTGTCAAGGACGATCCCGTTGTCTTCTATTGCATTCCCAATCAGACCAACATGATGTACGTGCGCTTGAATCCCCAAACGCCTACTGCCGAAGCATTGGCTAGGGTGGGAGCCGTTATGAAAAAGATGAATCCCGGAAACCCCTTTGAATATTCCTTTGTAGATGACCAATTCAACAGCCACTTTCAGGCAGAACTCTTGGTTTCCAGATTATCCAGGGCCTTTGCCGGGCTGGCCATCTTAATTTCCTGCATGGACTTATTTGGACTGGCGGCCTACACCGCAGAAAGGCGCACCAAAGAAATTGGGATTCGTAAAGTACTGGGCGCCTCCTCTGGAAGCATGGCCCTGCTGTTGAGCAGGGATTTTCTCAAACTCGTTTTGGTATCCTGCCTGCTGTCTTTTCCCATTGCCTGGTGGGCCATGAGCCATTGGCTCCAAGGCTATGCTTACCGGATCGATTTACAGTGGTGGATCTTTGCAGGGGCAGGATTGCTGGCGGCCATTATTGCGCTGGCTACAGTCAGCTATCAGGCATTGCGCGTAGCGAGCGCTAATCCCGTGAAGAGTTTGAGGACGGAATAACGCACCTGTGCCAGGTAACGAAGCCCGACAAAACGTCCGCGCTACTGGCGTACCCCGCGCACAAAATGGGTCTCCCGGAACAACTGTTTTTCGGTTGGCGTGATACTTTGAAACTCGTTGGAGTCCAGTGTAGTCAAAAAATGTTTGGAATATTACATAACCTCCTCGAAAATATATTCCTGCGTCCCATTTCGTTTGAGGAGCTTATAATGATCCACCAGGGTCTTCCGCAAAGGGAAAGCCCGATATGGAAGCCCGTGGGCCAAGGCTACTTCCCGAAGGATCTCTGTGACCTCCGGATAAAACACGTGGTTGATACTGGGGAATAAATGATGCGCCACGTGGAAGTTAAAATTTCCCAGGACAAAACGGGTAAACCAATTGTTTTCTACCACGTCATTGGTATGACGGAGTTGGTGTTCAAACCAGGGATAAGGCAATGTATTGTCGGGGTCAGGCAATGGAAACTCATTGCTGGTGTTAGCATGGGGAGACAACAGGATCAACAGACTGAATATACTGGCCGTAAACATCATAGCCAGGAAAGCCCCCAGAGCCGTCACCCAGGTCAGGCCCAGCACAAACTTGGGTAAGGCAATGGTATAGGTGAAAAACACTGCTTTGAAGGCAAACAACTTCACATATTGAACCCTCGGAATCTCTACCACCTTCCTGACCGGCCTGCTCCCCAGGAGGTAGTCTTTAAAATCCCTTACCACCAACCAGTTCAACAAGTAAAACGGGTATAAAAAGGGGAGGTATATATGCTGATACTTATGCCATTTCGCAAAGGGCCCATGAGGGAATACCCTGGCCAGGGGGCTTTGCTCTATGTCGCTGTCCCAGCCCATCACGTTGGGATAATTGTGGTGCAGTGGATCTGGTTTTGGAAAATCAATACCAACAATATCCCCATAGCCATCTAAGCGCCAAACAAAACAACCAGGCTTTGGCCCAGGGTGATGGCCAGCATATAGGCCCCAACGTAAAGCACCGGGAATAAAATGGCTTTCCCGATAATAAGGGGCCTTCTTTGGGCTTCCAGCTCCTGGACCCTAGCGAACACCCTTTTTTTCAAGGTCGTAAACAATACCTCGTCTGAGGTCTTACGGAAGGTGGGTTTGCGTTGCGGCCCCATGACAGGTCTATTCCAATAGGTTTCTACCGCAAAATTATAGACAAAAACACTTCCTGAAGATGGATAGATCCATCTTCTATTTGTCAAAAATCCCAAACAACAGGTAGGTTACCTAACTGGAATAAAGGAAATTCTGGAGGTGCTCAATGGTCTCCTGCTGGGAAGAAATGGTTTCCCTTACCACGTCATTAATGGAGATGATGCCCGTATATTTCCCCTGATCAAATACAGGTAAGTAACGAATATTCTTGTTACTCATGAGTTGCATACAATCTTCCAAGGTATGCTCCGAACTTACCCTGGGCAGGTCTGTGGTCATAATGTCCTTTACCCTGGTATCATTGGAGGACTTCCCCATCAAGATAACTTTACGGGAATAATCCCGTTCCGTCATCAGCCCCAGGTATTGTTCGTGGTGGAGCACCACTACTGACCCGATATTCCTGTCCGCCATTAATTTCAGGGCGTCAAAAACGGTCGCGTCCGGGTGAATGCTGATCGTATTGCGTCCTTTGCGCTTAAAGATCTCAAGTACCTTCTTCATAGCATGATGATTATTGTTAGCAATAATGCAGAGGGACAGGTCCTCATGCAATCGTTCTTTTATAAGGTACGAAAGGCATCTGAGATATACAAGGGCTAGACTAGGGTACTTTATGGAAATCTGCGTACCCCCACTTATGAACGACCACAGGCCCATTCATTTCGAACAAGCAGGGGTTGGTCCGGGCCGCTGTTTTGATGGCCGTGACATCGCAGGTATACAGGGGCAGGTCCAGACCCAGTTGGTGATTAAACACCTGGTCAGCCATATCGCGCTGACCAGTAACCACTATGAAGGGAATCTGTTGGGTTTTGGCCGCCAGGGCAATCCGTTTGACTTCGTCCAACCAATGACCGGAGGGGGCATTATCAAAGTCCTTTCGAAACAGGATATAGTACCTCCCCGGTTGGTTGAGGATGGCCAAGGTCGTATCCGTATTGGTAGGCGTAAAAAGCGCAAAGTCTTTGATGGGCGGCTCATTGTTGACCCCTTCCCTGACCACCTTCTCCGAACGACCCACATAGGTATATCCATCCAGGTTCGCCGGGAGATCAAATTGGGTAAAGGTGTAGTTTTTCCCCCCTTTTGCATAGGTGAAAGTCATCACCGTGGAGTCAGGGATGGCGTCTTTGGGTACCTGCATCTTATCCACCAGGTTGTTCCCGGCCTTAAAAGGCAGACAGTCCAGGTAAGGCAGGTGGCGTAGTACATGCCATTGGATCCAGATGCAGCACACAATCGTCAAGCCCAGGATGAAGACACTTCCTGGGGTGGAAAAGGCCGGTTTTATCTTTTTATGGTTCCGGAAAATAAAGAAAATGAGCAGCGTCAGGACCACATCCTTTATAAAAGTTTGGATGGGCGTCAGGGGTATGCAATCCCCAAAACAACCACAGGCTTTGATCTTCCCGGAGAAAAGGACATAGCAAGTAAGGAAAAGGAAAAACAGGATCAAAAGCAATAGCAGCCAGCTAAACAATCGCATCTGCCAACCCACCAGCAGGGCCACCCCCGCCACGATCTCAAATCCAATCATGACTACGGAGAGCAACAGGGTATAATCGTTCCAACCGTGCCAGTTCCAGGCGTCAAAAAATTCCTGCATCTTATAAGCCAGCCCCAGAGGGTCATTGGCTTTGATCAAACCAGAAAAGATGAACAGCAAACCCACCAGGATACGGGAAACGGTCAGTGCTTTTTTCATGGAGACGATTTATTTAGCGGAGGATTCTTGTATTTTAATCAAACAAAAAACAGCGTAATTGATAATATCCACGTAGTTGGCGTCAATGCCCTCAGAGACTTCCGTCGTTCCGTCATTGGACAGGATTTGACGTACGCGCAAGAGCTTCACCAGGATCAGGTCGGTTATACCTGGAAGGCTCATGTCCCTCCAGGCTTCTCCGTAGTCATGGTTTTTGGCTTCCATGACTTCTTTGGCAAAAGCAGCCTGCTTATCATAGAGAACAATGGCCTGGTCCAGCGGAATATCTTCGATAACGGCATTGCCCTTATCCAATTGGATCAGACCCATGATGGCGTAATTGACGATGCCCACAAATTCTCCTTTCACATCATCGGCCACTTTTTGCACCCCGGTCTCCTGGATGGTCCGTATCCGCATCACTTTGATGAACAACTGGTCCACAATGGAGATGGTCCGTAATACCCGCCAGGCGGTTCCATAATCCTTCGTTTTCAGATAGAAAAGTTGCCGGCAGGCTCCAATAACGTCCACGTACTTTTTATCGGTATCCATATTGATTAATCCCTAGCTTTGGGCGGAATGAAAAACAAAAATACCGGAAACCCTCCAATTTATACCCTCAACATAAAGGGGAAGTTGATGGAGCTGGACACCCCCAAAGTGATGGGCATCCTCAATGCGACGGATGATTCTTTCTACGTTGGGAGTCGGGTGGGCGCTGCCGTGACCGATCGCGTTAGCGCTGCCGTCGAGCGCGCTGCGGCCATGATCGGGGCCGGCGCATCCTTCCTGGACATAGGCGGTCAAAGCACCCGACCGGGAAGTGTTGTCGTATCAGCGGCAGAAGAAATCAACAGGGTCTGTCCTATCATAGAAGCCATCTCTCAAAGTTTTCCGGACACACCCGTTTCCGTTGACACCTATCACTCCAGCGTGGCCAAGGCCGCCGTTGCTTCCGGAGCCGCTCTGGTCAACGACATCAGCTCAGGGACCATGGATCCGGATATGATCCCCACCGTAGCCACCCTGCGTGTGCCCTATATCGCCATGCACATGCAAGGCACTCCCCAAACCATGCAACAACACCCCCACTATAGTGACGTCACCAAAGAAGTCATTCAATACCTGGCTCAAGCCACTTATACCGCAAAGAAAGCCGGGATCCACGACGTCATCGTTGATCCAGGTTTTGGATTTGGGAAAAACAAGTCCCACAATTATCAATTGCTGGACCAACTGGATTTATTGTCCATCCTGAACCAGCCTATACTGGTCGGGCTCTCCAGAAAATCCATGATCTACAAGCCCCTGGGCATTACGGCCGAACAAGCGCTGGGGGGCACCATCGCGCTCAATACCCTGGCAGTATACAAGGGAGCGCATATACTTCGTGTCCACGATGTCGCAGAAGCGATGCAAGTGGTTCGGCTGGTGTCCTTGATCACTACTCCGTAGACAAACTTTGGGTCGGATTGACATTGGCTGCGCGGATCGCCTGGAAACTAACCGTTAGGATAGCGATCAATAGTGCCATCACACCCGCCACCGCAAATATCCACCAATACAACGTCGTCCTGTAGGCGAAGCGTTGCAGCCAGTTAAACATCAGAAATCCCGCCACCGGAGCCGCTATCACAAAGGCAATAAGCACCAGCTTCACAAAGTCCTTTGACAACAGGATAACGATAGAGGACACCTTGGCGCCGATCACTTTGCGTATGCCGATTTCTTTGGTGCGCTGCAAGGTAGAGTAGGAAGCCAGGCCCATCAAGCCCAAACAAGAGATGAAAATGGCCAGTATGGAAAAGTTCAGGAATAGTTTTCCAAACCTGTCTTCACTCTTGTAATTACGGTTAAAGGAATCGTCCAGGAAGGTATAGTCCCAGGGCCGGTTCGGTATCAGTTCTTTCCATTTGCGCTCAATGCCAGAAATCGTATTCGGTAAATTTTGGGTCGCTACCTTAATGGTGATAATATTAGAAGGATCGGGCTCTATACGTAAGCTTAAAGGCTTGATCTCTTCCTGTAGGGAATGGAAATGAAAATCCTTCACCACCCCTATCACCATTCCTTTTCTGCCCCATTGATCGAATTTGCGACCGATGATCTGGTTGGGATTGGTATAGCCAAATAGCTTCACCGCCGCTTCATTGACCACCATGGCTTGGGTAGTATCACTCATGAAGTCCCTGGAGAAGGACCTGCCGGCCACCATCTTCATATCGTATTGGGGAATAAAGTCGAAGTCCACAAAGTACAGGTCCAGGTTGGCAATCTGCATATCTCCCTTCTTGTTCTGAACCTGGGAATAGGCCCCCGGATTGCCGCCTCCCGGAACGCTGCCGGACATGGAGGTAGAAATGACCCCCGGAATAGATTTGATGTTCTGGGCAAACACTGCCTTAGCCGTTGAGTCTCCATGGGTATCAACAATCATTTTTTGATCCATGCTGAATCCTAAGTTTTGGGTGCGCATGAAGCTCAACTGATTATACACCACGATCGTCGCAATGATCAAGGCAGTGGAAATGGAAAACTGCGTGACGACCAGGATCTTCCTCAATAAGGACCCCCTTGATCCAGTGGCAAAACGCCCTTTAAGTATGGAAACAGGATTATAGGAAGACAAGATCATGGCTGGGTACAAACCCGCGATCCATCCAATGAGCAAGGCTACCAGAAATAAAATACCTATATAAGCCGGATGGGAAAAAATGCCTGAGCTGATTTCTTTTTCCGAAAGGTTATTGAAGGACGGAATGAGCGCGGCCGTCAGTCCTATGCTGATCATAAAAGCAATGAGGCAGATGATCACGCTTTCCCCTATAAATTGACGGGCTAACTGCCCTTTGCCCGCACCGACGACTTTACGGATACCCACTTCCTTGGCCCTGTCCGCAGAGCGGGCGGTGGTCAGGTTGATAAAGTTGATACAGGCAATCAGCAGGATAAACAACCCTACAAAGGCGAAGGTCCCTACATTATATACCTTGGGCGTTTTGGAATCGTCCCTGGTGCTATAGAGATACACCTCCCGGAGCTTCTCCAGATACAAGGTGGGGACCATCTGCATTTTCTGCATCTCGTCCCCGTCCATCTTTTTTAGGAAAGCAGGCAACTTGGATTGGAGCAGTTTGGCATTGGTGCCAGGTTTGAGCAACACGTAACCCGAAGGGCCATAGTTGCCCCACTGATCATTGAGCCCTTTGTTCCAAACTTCGGTGATAGAGTTCATGGAGATCAGGATATCTCCCTTAAACTGGGAATTTTCCGGTATATCCTTCATCACCCCCGTCACAAGACCTGGCTTGGCGTCCCCCGTGATCAGGATGGTCTTTCCCATGGGGTCTTCATTGCCGAAATATTTTTTGGCGGCACCCTCCGACAAAACAAGGCTGAAAGGCGCATTCAATGCTGTGCGCCGGTCCCCTTTGAGCAGGGGAAAATCAAACATCCTGAAGAAGGTGGAATCCACAAAACGGATATCGCTTTCCTGGAACTTCTTATCCCCCAAACGGAACAACAGGGAGTTTTCTCCACTCACCCGACAAGTCGCTTCCACTTCCGGAAAATAGCCATTGAGGTGAGGTGGAACAGCCCAGGCAGGGCCGTTGGTGTTCAGGGTTTCCGTTGGCGTTTTGATGTCCGCCACTATCCGGTAAATCCTATCGGCTTTGCTGTGCATGGAGTCGTAACTCAACTCAAAGCGTACGTACATGAAAATCAGGAAAAAGGCCGTCATCCCTATGGTGAGCCCAACGATGTTCAGCAGGGAGTAGCCCCAGTGCCTCCAGAGATTGCGCAGTGCAACTTTCAGGTAGTTTCTAATCATGGCTATATGTAATATAAAAGGAATATACGACAATATTCGTAATTTCAAAAAGATTTAGGGCCTGCGTCCCAAAGGCTCGGCTTTTTCACCGAGCTGGCGGGATGCAGGCCCTAATCTATATTGTACTGGCTAAAAAATATTAGTGGGTTGCAGGCTGTGCACCAGTAGCACCTTGCTGCTTCATGCGCGCCATTTGCATTTGACGGAGCTTCGCCATCATTTCAGGGCTCATTTTACCACCGGGTCCACCCATAGACATAGCTCCTGGAGCTTGTTTGGGGGTAGTGACTACACTGAGCACTTCTATGTCAAACACCAGGTTCTCGTTGGGTTTGATTTTGGGCTCCCTTCCATGCGCACCATAGCCCATGGAGGAAGGAATGTACAGACGAGCCTTAGCACCGCCGCGAAGCACGGAAATACCATCGGTAAATCCAGCAATCATTCCACCCATTTCAGGGCTAAGACCCATATTTACTTTCAGGGTATCTCCCTTGTGGTGGAAGGTTGTGTCGGTGTTGGAATCAAAGGCATCACCACCCAGGGTACGGCCTGTATAGTTCACACCAACTGTCTTGCTGCTGTCAATAGTTGCTCCGGTACCGGGATCCAGGATTTCCACGTAAGTGCCTTTGGGTCCTTTGATGGTTTTGATATTGTTTTTGGTCAGGTAAGCTTCGATGACTTTATCGTCCTCAATTTTCTGAGCAATGGCCTGGATAGAATCCTGCTCATGGGCTTTGGCCGTGGCAGCTTTGT
This sequence comes from Beijerinckiaceae bacterium, assembly GCA_903970475.1. Classification (GTDB taxonomy): domain Bacteria; phylum Bacteroidota; class Bacteroidia; order Chitinophagales; family Chitinophagaceae; genus Dinghuibacter. The sequence goes on along the minus strand of CAJCIQ010000215.1, from coordinate 18,903 downwards.
AATCAGCCTGTGCAGCATCTCCGTTGGGGAATACAGCCAATACTTTGAAATAATGGGTGATGTATTCACCCTTTTTGAAAATAGGGGGCATGGGCTGTCCGGTCTTGAAGACGGAATCCGTCAACATTTTCATGACCAGGCTATCTCCGGCTTTCAGCTTGCTGAAAATGCCAAAGAAGGGAGAAGGTAACCTTTGGGAGTCCATGGGTTGGTAGACGGGCATGGCGCCGATGGTCGTACGCAACAGGGTATCTTTTGTCTGATCCTTGTAGCGGGTAGTGTATTCAAATTTTAGAATCGTACCTGCCATGGCATAGGAGCCAGTATCAGAAGAACCTTTGATAATCTTATACCAAACTCCGCCTTTGGCCCTTTGGAAGCCGGCGTTTTTACAACTGGTGCTTCCTATTATAACGGCGGCAGCCAGGATCAATAAAGAAACCTTTTGCATTGCTAGATGATGTTTATACTTTTTTACTCGTTTATGATTGATATGGGATACTCATTTTGTAAAGCCTGTACATTTTCCTGAAGGGCCTTCTTAAAAGTGGCCACCGTCTGGGGCAGCGTCTCATAAGTCCTTCCTCCCGAAGCATTGAAATGTCCTCCCCCGTTGAAATATTTCCGGGCAAAGGAATTGGTATCGAAATTCCCTTTGCTACGGAAAGACCATTTACGTTCTTCATCCCTGTCTATGACCAGGGCCGCCATACGTATACCCTGAATACCCAAAGGGTAATTCACCAGGCCTTCCGTATCCCCCGTTTGAATCTCAAACTTCAACAGATCACTCTTGGGGATGGATATCAGCGCCGCATTGTATTCATAATATATTTCCATACGGTTCAGCAGGATATACCCAATGAAACGCAGCCTGTTTTCCAGGAAGTTATCATATACATTCTCGTGAATCCTGGTATGGTTAAGCCCTCTGTCCTTCAAATCGGCGATCATCCGGTGCACCGAAGCCGTGGTGGCAGGGAACCGGAAACTACCGGTGTCGGTCATCACGCCCGCATAGAGGCATTCTGCTACCTGGATATTGATCAAGTCTCCATGACCGGAATGAACGATAAAATCATAGACCATTTCGGCGGTAGAACTCTTGGATGGATCACAGACCCCATAAGTGAACTGCGCTTCGCTGGGCGCCTCATGGTGGTCGATGAGTATTTTGGTACCCGGGTGTTCCTCCAGGAAGGTTCCCATCTTTTTTGTCCTTGCCATCACGTTGAAATCCAGGCAGAAAATCCATTCAGCCTCCTGAAGCACTTTCAAAGCCTTTTCATTCATCCCTTCAAAGTCCAGGACCTTAGCCGAATCCGGCATCCAATTCAAAAAGCGGGGCCAGTTCGTAGGAGAGATCACCGTCACCTCATGCCCTAATTGTACCAGAAAATGATACAACCCCAGGGAAGAACCCAGCGCGTCTGCGTCTGGTTTCTGGTGCATGGTAATGACAACCCTACGCTTTTCCCGATCCAACAACCCGTATACTTCTGTAATAGATTTCAATTGTAACAAAATGGGAGCGAATATCTAATTTAAGGCGGAGAATCCCAAAAAATGTTATTTTTCTCCTACTTTTGCCCCCGCAAATCACTATTGATAGTATGAGCAACAGAACGTTTACTATGATCAAGCCTGATGCAATGGCAAATGGCCACTCCGGCGGCATCCTCGACCAAATCATCAAGGCTGGTTTTCACATCAGGGCTTTGAAACTCACCAAACTCAGTGCGGAAAAGGCTGGGGAATTCTATGCCGTGCATAACCAAAGGCCCTTCTATGGGGAACTGGTGGAATTTATGAGCAGCGGCCCCATTATAGCCGCCATTCTGGAAAAAAGCAATGCTGTGGAAGACTTCCGCAAGCTGATCGGGGCTACCAACCCTGCCCAGGCTGAAGAAGGCACTATCCGCAAACGCTTTGCCGAATCTATTGGCAGAAATGCCATCCACGGCAGCGATAGCGACGAAAACGCCAAAATCGAAGGGGATTTCTTCTTTTCCGGCCTGGAAAGGTTCTAAATACCCACTGGATATTAAATTAACCTATTTTAATAGCCCCTTCACCTGAATGGGGCTTTTTCTATTGGGTAAAAGTGTAATTTGATGTCTGGCCGACCTGGCATACCAACGTCATGAAAACATCACTGACCCTCCTGTTTTGTATCTTGTTTTCCCTTCCCGCAGTTGCCCAAGACATACCCAAGCTGGGAGAAATCGACACCGCAGACCTTCACTTAACAGATTGCGATTTCGATCCCGGCGCGGGCGCTTACTTGCTCATCGCCACCGGGGAAACTCATTTCTACAGGGGTAACCCTACCGTCCTTGAAACACAGTACAGGTACAGGATTAAAATTCTCAAGGACAAAGATGTATCCAGGGGAAATGTGATCATTCCCTTTATTTCATACGGGGGCAGGCAATTCATCGACCGGGTCAAGGGCTTTACCTATAATCTGGATGCTTCCGGCAAGGTGAACGAATCTAAGCTGGATAAAAAGAACATTTTCACCAAAGACTTAGACAAGCGTATTTCCCAAATCACGTTCACGCTTCCCGACGTTGAAAAGGGCTCTGTGATTGAGTATACTTTTACCTTGACGTCCAAGGACCTTATGAATGACTTAATACCTTGGAATTTCCAAATGGATATCCCTGTGCGCTACAGTCATTATGAAGTGGAGACCCCGGACTACATGGATTACACTTATCATATCCGGAAAATCCTGCCCGTAGACATTAAAAAGAATGAAGGGAATGCCACCACAGCATTTACTATGCAAAATATTCCGGCTATCCATGACGAACCCTATATGTCTGCCACCAAGGATTATCAGCAACACGTGGAGTTTCAGGTATCCGCCCTCCATTTCCCGGGGTATGCTGAAAGAACCCTCAACACCACCTGGGACCAGCTCAATCAGCAAATGCTGAATTATACAGACTTTGGTCAGCAACTGAACAAAAAGCTCCTCTACACGCCGGGCATAGATAGCGCCCTGCATGCAGCAAAGGATTCGCTGGACGTGATGAATGCCATATTCAACGCGGTCCGGGCCTCCATGGATTGGGATGGGAGAGATTCCAGGGGAAGTGCACAAGGGGTAAAAACGGCCTGGGAGAAGAAGAAAGGGAATGCAGGCGACATCAACCTGATACTGGTGGATATGCTCAAAGAAGCAGGCATAGACGCCTACCCTATCCTGGTGAGCACCCGCCATCACGGAGCCGTTCAAACCCAATATCCCTTGTTGACCCAGTTCAACCTGGTCATGGCCTACGTAGTGATCGGTGGAAAGCAATATGTACTCAACGGCGCAGACCAATACACCCCTTCCTACCTGATTCCCCATGACGTCCAATACACCTTTGGTTATATCATAGATCCTGACAAGAATGGGTTTGTTTTTCTCAAAGGCGATGAGCAGAACTTTCAGACCTCCGTCGTTTTGAATGGAGCCATCAACACCGAGGGCAAGTTAAAAGGGACAGCCGATATATACAACTATGATTACAGCAAAGTCCCCAGGGTCAGGGCCTTGCAAAACGGTTTGGAACGCCTCAAAAACATTTATTTCAGCAGGTCCTATCCAAACCTCACCGTAGATAGTCTGGCTGTCCAGGGTCAGGCCAATGACTCCCTGCCTTTGGATGAAACCCTGACCTTTTCTGTGCGCCTGAATAAAACAGGGAACTACGTCCTATTTTCCCCAAACTTATTTTTGGGATTGGAGACCAATCCATTTACCACAGACCGGCGTTTCTCCGACATAGACTTTGGATACAAGCAGAGCTATACCATAAATGGATCCATACGTTTGCCCAAGGGATATAAGGTAGAAAGTCTGCCCAAGAATATCCGCATGAGCATGCCCGATACCTCCATAGTGATGGAACGCATCATGCAACTCGACGACAGGCAGTTGAATTACCGCATGAGCATATTAATCAAAAGCCCCGTTTATCCCGTGGAAGACTATCCTAACCTCAAGGAATTTTATAAAAAGATGTTTGCGGCCCTGAACGAAGAACTGATTGTAGAACCCGAACCAACCGAACGTCAATGATAAAAGCATTGCTATTCTCCAGCCTGGGACTGCTTTTGGGGACGGCCATCCACGCCCAGTCCTATCCTGTTTCCGACATTCCCGATTCCCTGAAAACAAAAGCAAACCTGGTCATCCGGGATTGGACCCTGGATTTTACGGTCCAATCTCCTGCCAAAGCCTTACTTAAAGAACACAAAGTCATCACCGTCCTCAATGGGCGGGGAAAAGGCAGCGCCAATTTTATGGCCTATAGCAGCAGCTTTCAGAAACTGGAAGCGGCCCATATCAACATTTATGATGCCGGTGGCCGGCTATGGAAGGAAGTCAAATTAAAAGACATGGAGACTTCAGGATATGGCGGAAATCTGGTCGATGATGGGCAGACGACCTACTTCATGACATCGGCGCCCACTTATCCTTATACCGTGGAAATGGAATTCACTACGGCGTATAAGGGATTAATAGCCTATCCTTCCTTAAGCCTCGGGCATACGGAATCATCCATACAGCATATTAATTATACCATCCATATCCCCACCGCCGTGGGACTCCGGTATAAAGCCCACGATATCCAGTTGGAACCCAGCCTTAAGGATGATCCCACAAAGCCAGGAACCCAAATTTATACCTGGACAGTGGATGGGATCCGGGCAAAAAAAGCCCAAACCAATATGGTCTCCGACAAGGTTCCAGGGGTATGGATCGCTCCTGAACATTTTTCTATGGCAGACGCCGATGGTGATATGGCCACCTGGCAACAATTTGGCCAATGGGTGTACAACCTCAACTTAGATCGCTGGACCCTCCCGGAATCCAGCAAGGCTTTTTACAGGGGCCTCGTTTCCGGTGCTACCACGGATGCGGCCAAAGCCCGGATATTATATAGCTACCTACAAAGGAATTTTCGCTACGTCAGCATACAACTGGGCATAGGCGGATTTAAAGCCTTTCCCAGTACCTATACAGAAAAGAATAAGTACGGGGACTGTAAAGCCCTGAGTTGTTATATGAAGGCTTGCCTGGACGCCGTAGGCATCAAAAGCTATGTGGCGCTGATTAATGGAGGATGGGGGCTTACCCCGGTGGATCCTGGTTTCCCCCAACAGTTATTCAACCATGCTATCCTTTGTATTCCATCTATAGGAGACACCACTTGGCTGGAGTGTACCAGTAAGATCAATGACTTCGGCATACTAAGTGGTTTCACAGAAGACCGCAATGCCCTACTGATCACCGAAAACGGGGGTGTACTCGTACCCACCCCCCGAGGCCACGCCGAGGAAAACAGCACGGAGACCTACTCCAAGGTCCTACTCCGGGAGGATGGCAGCGGTACCGATGAGCTGGTACAACATGCCAGGGGCTCCTATAAAATGGGCAGGCTAAGTGGCCTTCTGGATGCAGACCAGGAAGCCAAGAAGCAATACATCATAGACAACATGAACTATCCGGAACCCGATTCTTTTTCCCTGAACCTGGAACCGGGGGGTGATTCCACCCTTACCCTTACCTTGGAAGGACGCCTTTGCTTTGAAAAGATACCCGATGCTGCCGCCGGAAATCTGATGTTCCTTTACCCCAGGCTTTCCCCACTTTCGGAGTACCGGCTTCCCTCCGCCCTTACCCGTGCGGATGACTACCATTTTGCCTACCCCTTTGTAGTAACAGACACCACTGCCTATCAGCTCCCAGCTGGATATGCCGTGGAGCAGCTACCCAAGAACAGGGATGAAAAAACAAAGGAAGCCTCCTATCACACGCAGTACTGGTACGATAGCGCTTCTAATATTTTATATAGTGCAGTAACCCTTCAATTATCCACCAAAGACATACCAGTGGTCGACTACGCAGGGGTCCGAAGTATATTTGTGGCCTCCGCAGAGGAGCGTAAGGAAAGGATCATCATCCGGAAAAGCTAAGAGGAACCCTAAAGGTTAATAAAAAATCCCTATTTTAGGGCCCATCAATCACCTCTGCTTCATGAAAATCGTACTCCTTGCGCTATCCCTGTTGACTGTATTGCCTGCCCTTGCTCAAAAGGACGTCCCCTCTTACGGTAAAATTGATAAGAGCGATCTGACCATGGACTCCGTGGATTTCGATCCGGGCGCAGAAGCCTGCGTACTCATTAAAACCGGAGACATTGCCTTCAACTTTGGTGGGGAACTCACCCTTCAAACCCAATACCGTTATCGCATTAAGATCCTAAAAGATAATGGCGTGCATAACGCCGACGTCAAAGTCCGGTATTACTCCAAGGATAGGATGGAAGACATCACCAGCGTCAGCGGAGAAACCTACAACCTGGACGCCACCGGCAATATCGTCAAAACGAAGCTGGACCACAGCAATGTGTACACCAAACAGGTCTCCAAGAATTACGCAGAGCTTTCCTTTTCCTTGCCGGATGTAAAGAAAGGAAGTGTTATTGAATACAAATACACCAAGATATCCAAATATTATACTTACATAGACGATTGGGATTTTCAGTCCGACATCCCCACCCGTTTCTGCCAACTCTATTTGACCATACCTCAGTACTTCGATTTCACTTATCAGGTACAACGCGTGTTACCCCTGGAAACCGACCACCCTCAGGATGGCGTAACTGTGCTGACCATGAAGAATATTCCCGGGCTTAAAGATGAACCGTTCATGGCCTCCGCCGGAGACTACCTGCAACGGGTAGCGTTTCAGCTTTCTGCCATCAGGGTACCCGGTGAGCCAGAAAAAACATTTCGAACCACCTGGACCAAGCTCAACGATGAACTCCTGGAAAGTGACGAGTTCGGCGCCCAGTTGCACAAGAACATACCACATACAGATTCACTGGATGTGGCCCTATCCCTGTTAAAAGACAGCACGGCCAAAATGGGGGTTATTTACGATTATGTTCGCAGGCATATGGATTGGAACGGGTACGTTGGTATTTATTCAGAAAGCGTTAAATCGGCCTGGGACAAAAAATTGGGGAGTATACAAGACATCAACCTGATCCTGGTCAATCTCCTAAGGGATGCGCACCTGGATGCCAGCCCCATCCTGGTCAGCACCAGGAATAACGGCCATGTCAATACGGTTTATCCGCTACTGGATCAATTCAATGAAGTATTGGCATTTGTAACCATCGGGCACAAAGGATATGTACTCAATGCCGCCGACAAATACAACCCTTACCGGTTAATACCTTACGACGTACAATATACACAAGGTTTTGTAGTAGACAAGAATACGCCCCGTTGGATAAAACTGGTAGACAATCAGGATCAATTCCGCACCATGGTCATCCTCAATGGGGATATGGACGCTAACGGGGTACTTTCCGGAACAGCTACCATCCACAATTACGATTACGCCAAGAACCAACGCTGTGAAAGCCTTAAAAAAGGGATAGATGGGTTCAAGAGCACCTATTTCAATAAGGCCTACTCTTCTCTGAAGATTGATAGCCTCAGTATTGAAGGGCAGGACAACGATTCAGTCCCCTTGTCCCAAACCCTTCAGTTCACCAACAAACTAAACAGTTCCGGGCAATACCTGTTTTTCTCCCCCAATATGTTCTTAGGACTGGAGTCCAATCCCTTTGTCCAGGACAAACGCTTCACCGATATAGACTTCGGGTACAAGCAGTCCTATATGATTGCAGGAGGTATTTCCTTGCCGGAGGGTTATACCGTGGAGTCTGTACCCAAGAACCTCCACATGATCATGCAGGACACCTCCATAGAACTCATCAGGCTTATGCAGGTGGATGACGGAAGAATTTCTTACCGCATCAACCTGGATTTCAAAAGGCCCATCTACTTCACAGAAGAATATCCCGATTTCAAAGAGTTTTATAAAAAGCTATACGCTACCCTGAGCGAACAAATTGTACTGAAAAAATCTGCCGCCAATGCGCCAAAAAGCTCCGCACCCTAAATCATTCGTTTATTTTTTATCTGCAATCATAATCGGCTGTTTTCCTGTTAAGGGAAGCGCCCAGGTTTCCTGGAGCGCTTCCCTTATTCCAGATTCCCTCCTCAAAAATGCGCATTCAGTCCTGAGGATTTCTGAAGAGGTCTTCACCGTTTATTCGACGACCAAAACGGTGGATAAAATCCATGAGGTCTACACCATTCTGGATGAACAAGGAAAAAGAAACCAGGAATTTTCCATGTACAACAGTTCCTTCAGAAAACTGGATGACGCCGAAATTAATGTGTACAATGCCCAGGGGGTCCTCATACAGCACGTCAAACAAAAACAAATGATCACCGAGGGTTATGGGGAGGAACTTGTAGATGATGGCTCCTATACGTATTTCCCAGTAACCGCTCCCAGTTATCCCATCACCGTGGAGTTTACCTATTCGGTTGAATCCAAAGCAACCAATGGTTATACCTACTTCGACCTGGATAACAGAGAAATGTCCATACAATCCACACAGCTCACCCTGGTCATTCCCAAGAGCATGACCTTCCGTTATCATAACAACCACGTGGCCATTAAGCCCTTGGTGATCGATATGGACAAAGACAATAAATCCTATACCTGGAAGGCCGTTGGCATTAAGGCTGTGCAGGGGGAAGTCAATGTCCCTTCAGATAGCAGGCCTTATGTTGAAATGGCGCCCAATCAATTTGACATGGCTGGTTTTTCCGGAGACATGTCCACCTGGAAACAATTCGGCGAGTGGAACTATAACCTCAATAAAGCTTCTTATAACCTATCGGACGCCAGCAAGGCCTTTTACCAGCAAATGGTATCCGGAGCCAAAACAGACCAAGAAAAAGCCCGCATCCTCTACGACTACCTTCAAAGAAATTTCCGTTATGTAGCCATAGAACTGGGCATTGGAGGGTTCAGGTCCTTTCCCGCCTCTTTTACAGAAAAGAAAAAATATGGAGACTGCAAAGCCCTCAGTACCTATATGAAGGCCTGCCTGGATGCGGTAGGCGTTAAAAGTTACACAGCATTGATCAATGCCGGATATAATAAATCTCCCCTGGATCCTGATTTCCCTGTTAGCAGCTTTAATCACATGATCCTTTGCATCCCCCAGCCCAAGGACAGCATTTGGCTGGAGTGCACCAGTAACTCCCTCACCTTTGGTGTACTCAGTGGCTTTACGGAGAACCGTAATGCCCTGCTTATTACCGAGAATGGAGGCGTACTGGTCAGCACCCCCCGTTCCCGACCCGATGAAAATATAGCCAATGTAAGTTCCCTGGTGCATTTAACGGCAGATGGAGGGGGTACCGCAGACGTGATCCGTTCTACCACCGGGGAAATCAAAGACTGGGACCTGAATTTGAACAACCAGACCCAGGACCATCAAAGGACCTATCTGATGCATGATCTCGATTATGGCCAACCCGATAATTTTACCGTAAAATTAGAAGGGGTGGATTCTCCCGAGCTTAAAGAACAATTGCACCTCAGCTTTGAAAAGGTCCCCGAGTTCACCTCCGGAGACAAGATGTTCCTCAATCCCCGTTTATACCATATCTGGAAGAACAATATTCCCCAGGACACCATCCGCACCAATGATGCCTACGTGGAAGAGTACCCCTTCACAAAATCAGATACCACCTGTTATCAGCTTCCCGATGGCTATACCGTGGATGACCTTCCCAAGGGTCTCCAACTTAGTTGCCCCTACGCCACCTACCAATCCAATTACTGGTATGATCTGGCCCATAAAGCCGTGTATTCTTACGCCCGCATGTGCCTAAAGACAACCAGGATACCCGCAGGGGACTATTCCAACTTTAAAAAGTTCATGGATGCCATTTTCGAAGACGAAACCACCAAGATCGTCATAGATAAACCCTAAAAGCCTCAACCAGGCCAAACCGCAGCCAAACCCGAGGCGTCAGCCATACCGCAAGACAAAGAAGCGAGCCAAAAAAAAATTAGGTCCCACATAGACATGCAGGACCTTTTTTTGTTCAACCTTGCTTAACTCACTATCTTAAATTCGATGTCAATCGAACATTTAATCATTTTTGCGGTTATAGGACATAGAACGAAGCTAAAGGTTTAACAAAAGCTTTTCAGTTCACATAATTTTAACAAATAGGCTACCTGGATGCCAGATAGTCTATCTACGTGATTATTAAAGTCTTAGGATTTACTACTCCGGATTAAAATTTATTAATGTGTTAAATCATTTCTCCACCGGATTCAGGTGATTCACCCCTAACAGCTTAGTGGACATTCACCGCAGCATCCGATCCATACAACTGATCCTTAAACCGCAGGGATGGAGAAGCTATAAAGTCGCCTAAACCCAGAGAAGCCCATTTTGCATCCACCGCCGCAATGGTGGCATCATCAGCGACAATAATATTGGGCCAGTCCCTGCTAAATCCATCGAGACTTGGCGTTTTAATGGTCCCATCCAGGCCCAGACAGGCAAATAGTTTACCCCCATCCACAGGCCTTTGGTTAAGGTATTGATCCCTTTTCGGATCCAGGTTATTGCAGAAGCGCCATAATGCCACCCCCAGGTCCTGAGGGTTCACCGTGTCTTCCACGTACAAAATCATCCGGATGGCTTCCGCCCTGGAATCAGCGCTGATTTGCGCATGGAGCTCCCGGATATGGTTGGGCCTGCGTTTTTTTACGGAGACAATCAGGCAGGGAATATCCAGCGCCAGTAAGCTTTCATTCACCCCTTTTACGTCATCAAAGTCCTGATGCAACCAGGAACCATAGGGCGCTGTACCTACCAGGGGTTTAGCCCATTGGAAACGAGCATCAGCTTCTTCCGGCCCTTTGGAAGTACCATCTATGCACATCTTACCTCCAAATCCCAGGGCGCTGCAACTATGGTCCAGTACATCCATCGGGCCCGCGCTGAACACCACGTCTGTGGCTACATTACAATGACGGAAAATATATTGGGCCAGGGATCTGTAGTCAGACAACGGCGTTGGCCCATCGGTTAGGACCAGGATTTTATTGAACATCATTTGCCCGGCTCCCCACATGGCATTCATCACCTTTTGTCCTTGTCCCGGATAGTCTTTTTGGATTTTGGCGATAACGAGGTTGTGAAAAACACCCTCCACAGGCATGTCCATGTCTACGATTTCCGGCGCCAACGTCATCTTGATAGGCGCCAGGAATATACGTTCCGTGGCTTTCCCCAACCAAGCGTCCTCCTGTGGAGGAATCCCAACGATCGTAGCCGGGTAAACGGCATTTTTCCGGTGCGTAATAGCCGTGACATGAAATCGGGGATACCAGTCGGGCAAAGAGTAATAGCCCGTATGGTCCCCAAAGGGCCCTTCCCAGATCAGTTCTTCCGTAGGATCTACATATCCCTCAATGATAAAGTCCGCGTCTGCGGGCACTTCCAGCTCAGGCTGCGTTATGCAGCGCACCAGCTCCACGTTTTTTTTCCTTAAAAAACCAGCCAGCATGTATTCATCTACGTTCTCGGGCAAAGGCGCCGTTGCCGAATAGGCATAAGCGGGGTCTCCACCCAAAGCCACGGCCACGGGCATGCGCTTACCCAGCTTTGTGTACTCTGCAAAATGACGGGCGCTTACTTTATGGCGGTGCCAGTGCATACCTGTCATCTGACCATCAAATTCCTGCATGCGGTACATGCCCACATTGCGTATGCCCGTATTGGGGTCCTTGGTATGAATGATGGGTAAGGTGATAAAGCGCCCCCCATCGGCGGGCCAGCACTTAATAATGGGCAAGGCGCCCAGGTCGGGATTGGCCATCACCACTTCCTGGCAGGCCCCCCTGCCCTTTTTCACTTTGGGCATCCAGGACGCAAACTGGCTTAACTTAGGCAGCATGGATAATTTATCCAGGATCCCCTGTTTAGGGGCCGTCAATAAAGAAAAAAGAGATTCGATGTCGGCGGTGATATCATCGAGTTTGGATACACCCAGGGCCATGCACATGCGGCGCTCGCTGCCGTAAGCATTCATGAGGACGGGGAAGTCATAGCCTGTATTTTCGAACAGAAGGGCTTTTCCTCCCCCTCCACTCTTGGAAATCCGGTCTGTAACTTCGGTTATTTCCAGGACAGGATCAACATACGCTTTGATGCGTATCAATTCCCCCGCCGATTCTAATTGATGGATAAATGCTTGCAGGTTTGGATATGCCATTCGGCAAAATTAGGACAAATGCGAATGCACATAATTGGCAAGTGCACCTACCGTCCTTAATTTTTCTGCGTCGTCGTCGTTGATTTTGATGCCAAATTTCTTTTCAACGGCAACCAGTAACTCGTAGGTATCTAGAGAATCGATGCCCAAATCATCAGAAAAAGAATCCGTCATTTTAATATTTGTCGCCTCCAGACCCAACTTTTCGGCCATTAATTCAAACAACCTGTTGTCTACGGTCTCCATTGTCATCGTTGCCATATTAAAAAGTTTTAATGGTTTAACACGGATATATGTTTACTCATTCAAATTACATGCCTTCAGCCAAAAAAAAGGGCTAAATCAATTAGAAAATTCCAATACAGCCATTAGATTTTCTTCATTTGGATAAAAGAATGTTAAAGCGACTGCGCGCACTAAGCGAAAGGCCGGCCCCTCGCAGGACCGGCCTCAAAAAGTAGTCATATCATAACGAACTGCCCATCGGCGCATCCGTGGGGCTAGCCCCCCATTTCTTATTCGGTTTGGCGCCCATCACAAATTCCAGGGTAGATCCGGAAACAATGTCTGCCTGAGTGATATACGTTTTGGTGTAAGGCTTGCCGTTGAGTTTAACGGATTGTATATAGCGGTTTTCACCGCCCGCATTGGTCGTGACCACGGTAAATTGTTTACCATCCGCCAAATGAATGACCGCTTTTTTAAGCTGGGGGGAACCAATGCAATACACACTATTAGCAGGGTTGACGGGGTAAAAGCCCATGGCACTGAAAATATACCAGGCGCTCATCTGACCGCAATCCTCATTACCTGCATAACCAGAAGACTTATCATTATACAGTTCCTGCATGATGCGGGAAGTATACAACTGGGTCTTCCATGGCTCGCCCGCATAATCATATAAATAGGGCGTATGGTGGCTGGGCTCATTGCCATGCGCATCCTGCCCGATAAATCCACTGGCATTCCCGTTTGATGCTGCTGACCTGGCGCTGGTCGTAAAGAAGGTATCCAGTTTAGTAATAAAAGCTTGCTTGCCGCCAACCAGGCTGATCAAAGACGGTACGTCCTGTGGTACATACCAGAAGGCCTGCCATCCATTGCTTTCCGTATAAGGGGACCCACCGTTACCACCATAGTCCAGGGGATTGAACTTGGGCAGCCAGCTACCGTCGCTGTTTTTTCCACGGAAAAAGCCAGTGCTGCTGTCATAGAGGTTCTGATAATACCCAGACCGGTTCATGAAAAAAGCATAGTCCTCCTTTTTGCCCAGGGACTTAGCCATTTGCGCGACACACCAATCATCATAAGCTACTTCCAGGGTCAGGGAAACCGACTGGGATTCCTTGTTCTCCGGGAAATAATGATACTGATCCAGTATTGAGAAAGGAGCACCCGGATGATCCAGGGTGGAAGAAGCCCTGATGGCTTCATAGGCTTTGGCGTAGTCTACACCGGGAATATGCTTGAAATAAGCATCTACGATCACTGGAATGGAGTGGTTGCCGATCATGCAGTAGTTCTCATCCCCCCATAGCTGCCAAATAGGAAGGTATCCATACGTATCATATTGGCGAAGGAAGGAATTGATGAAGCCAGCCGTACGGGCAGGCTGAATGAGTGTATACAAGGGGTTGGCTGCACGATAGGTATCCCACAAGGAGAAAGTGCTGTAATGTGTACCATCCGCCGCCTTGCGCGCCGTGAAATCCGTACCCATATAAGATCCATCCACGTCGGCAAGGTTATTGGGTTGGATAAAAGCGTGGTATAAACCCGTATAAAATATCCTTTTTTGTTCTGTAGTTCCGTCTACATCGATGGATGACAGTTCCTTATTCCAGGCAGCCCTGGTAGCAGCGACAATGCCATCGAAATCAAACCCAGGCGCTTCCGCATCCAGGTTTTTAGCAGCCCCTTCCTGGCTCACAGAAGACAGGCCAACCTTAACCAATACGGGGGCGCCCTTAGGTGCAAAGTCCAGCACCGCTTTGATCTGGGTTCCATTGGCCACATTGGTTCCACCGGCAGGCAAAGCCCCGTCCAGGCCGGCCCAAACGCCTTTGTTCACATGGCCACCATTTTTCAAGGATGCACCCGTAAAGGGTTGGGAAAAAACGGCTTTAAAATAGACCTTACGCAACCTGCTCCATCCGGTGATCACCCGATAACCTTCAATGGTATGATCATCCAGGATACGGACCTGGGCACTGATGATCTTACATACCCAGTAAGGACGCAGCTTATCCAAAGAGTGATTCAGATCTATGATTACGTGGGCAGTTGAATCCGTCGGGAAGGTATAACGCTCCACCCCCACGTGCGCTGTGGCTGTCAGTTCAGCCTTGGTATTCCAGGTAGATAATAAAACGGAGTAATATCCGGGAGAAGCCTGTTCCTGGTCATGGGAAAAAGCAGAGCGGTAACCGGTACCTATCTCTTTTTCTTTTCCTGGCTCCCAACGCACCTTACCCGTGTAGGGCATGAAAAGGAAGTCTACCAGGTCCGCTACCCCCGTACCACTGAGGTGCGTTTGACTGAATCCCACGATCGAGTGGTCATTGTAATCGTAACCACTGGCGGGGTCATCCGGCGCCTCCCTGGTATCGGGACTTAACTGAACCAACCCAAAAGGGGCGCAGGGGCCGGGAAAGTTGCTTCCCGACAAGCTGTAGGTGTCCACCGCTCCCGTTCCTATAAAGGGATTGACAAAGGAGGCGGGATCCTGTTGAGCAGTGGCCGTGCCTGCGCAGGCAGCGCTAACCAAAGCCGTAACGAATAAATGTCTGATTGTCATAAGTGCCAAAGTGCTTTTGCTAAATCCTTTTTGCAAGCGATAAAGATAAGGGTTGACTGAAGTGATTCGGCTAATTTTTAACATGAACGGTTTCAAAATCAGGACCAATCGACTGGGAATATCAGTAAAATTTCTTATATTTCTACAAACGAGCATGCTATGACCAACGAAGCACCTATTGAAATTAAGCGAAGCAAAAAGAAACTGGGGATGTTCATTGCCATAGGCATCCTGTGTTTTGTCTTTGGCCTGTTTATGGTCCTCAACCCTTCCCTGTTTAAGAGCAATCACTACAATTACTACATTGTTGACTCCATCGGGACTTCCATTATGGTGGCAGCCGGCATATATGTATACATCATGGGTGCCAGGATGTTATCCGTATTTCCCGGCATGATCTTATCCCACGAGGACGTTTACGTGCATTTCGGCAGCCCTGGGGATGGGCTCGTGAAATGGACAGATATGAATAACATTGAAGAGGTGAATGTGCACGGAAAACCTTCCCTAGCCATCATGCTCAAAAACCCTACGGCTTACATCAACCGTCAGAAAAACCCATCCAAAAGACAGGCCATGACCCGGAACATGGCCCAATACGGATCCCCTATCCTGATCGGACATGAAGACCTGGACTTTGATTTCGAAAGCCTGCGAACCTTGCTGAAAGGGGGATTGGACCGGTTTAAGGAACACGCGGTCTAAGACCGAGCCGTTCGACACCTGGTCTAGAGCCGCTCAATGAGGATGGCGCTGGCGCCCCCGCCTCCATTGCAAATACCTGCAAGCCCAAACCGGGTCCCGGTCCTGCGCAGAATACTGAGTAACGTAATGGTAATGCGCGCGCCGCTGCAACCGATGGGATGACCCAGCGCCACCGCCCCACCCCATATATTTAGCCTGTCCATGGGTATACCCAGTTCCTGAGCGTTGGACATGGCCACACAACTGAAGGCCTCGTTGATCTCGAAGTAGTCGATGTCTTTGATCGTTAATCCGGCTTTTTGCAGGGCCCCATTCATGGCAATGGTAGGGGTTGTGGTAAACCATTCGGGATCCTGACTGGCATCCGCAAAAGATACGATGCGGGCCATGGGCTTCCATCCATTTTTTCTGGCCACTTCCGCATCAGCCAGGATAAGGGCGGCTGCCCCATCATTTATTTTAGAGGCATTGGCGGCGGTGATGACCCCATCTTTGGTAAAGGCGGGTTTGAGCGTGGGTATCTTGTCGTATTTGACTTTACGGAATTCTTCGTCTTCCGTTATGGTTTGAGGATCCTTACCTTCTGTTTCCACAGCAACCAACTCCTCCTGAAAATAGCCCTTCTCATAAGCGGCCGCGGCTCGCTTATAACTTTCTATGGCAAAATCATCCTGCATTTGACGGGTATATCCATATTTGGTGTTACATAATTCACCGGCCATGCCCATCGGATAATCTTTGTAAGGGTCCCAGAGTCCGTCCTTCATCATCCCATCGACGAGAACGCCATTACCCATCCTATACCCATTACGTGCCTTATCCAGGTAATAGGGTGCATTGCTCATGGATTCCATACCACCCGCCGCAATCACCTTATGCTCACCCAATAATATACTCTGGGCACCCAGCATCACTGACTTCATGCCGGAGGCACAAACCTTATTGACCGTGGTACAGGGAACAGAAGTGGGTATTCCCGCATAAATACTTGCTTGGTTGGCAGGAGCCTGACCCAGACCCGCGCTAAGGACGTTGCCCATAAAGACTTCTCCTACCTGATCTTGGGCAACACGGCCTCTTTCCAAAGCGGCGGTTAATGCCTTAGCGCCCAGCTTAGGCGCAGTAATGGTTTGGAGGCTACCGTTAAAACTCCCAATAGGAGTACGTGCTGTGGATACGATATATACTTCTTTAGTTTCCATGAAAAGCGAATTGCTCGTTAAAGATAACGATAACGACTGTTAGTATTGTTTTATTCAGTGAAATCACCTTATCTTAGCCCCCAACCCAACCAAATTTTATTAACCTATAATCCAATGATAAACCCGATTGCCCCTGCTAAACCGCAGGAAGCTGTGCAGACGCAGGAAAAGGTTTCCTGTTTCATGGATCATGTTCTTCAAACACCCAGCTATGGATGGAAAGATGAACAGGGTAACCTTATCAAGCCCACCAACAAAGAAATCCTCAAGGAGTTTTTTTTTCGCCTCAATATATTCAGAAGCAAAAAGAATTGGCTGGCCTTCATCGGTTGGTTCAAAGTCCTTTGCCTGGCCCCCTTCCTGGTCTTGTTTTTCACGAAATATTTTTCATTTCCCCTGCTAGGCATAGCATTCCTCTATAGCATGGTCGTTATGGGAACGCATGGTACCATTTGGTATCACAGGTATTGCACCCATAATGCTTACCGGTTTAAAAACAAGTTCTGGCGTTTTATTACCCGCAACCTCACCGTCAGCGTCGTTCCGGAAGAACCCTACGTGATTTCCCATCACGTACACCATGCCAAATCCGATGAACCAGGAGATCCCTACAATGCTTCCGCTGGATTTTTATATTGTTTCCTGGCCGATGTGAACCACCAGCCCATAGCCCACAACCTTAGTGAAGAGGACTATAAAAGGGTCACTGGCCTGCTTTCACATACAGCCATCAGACCCAATACTTACGCCCAATACAAGAAATGGGCATCCGTAGTGCATCCCGCCAATGAGATCGCCGGATGGCTGTTGAACTGGGCTTTTTGGTTTGGCGTATTTTACCTGATCGGCGGCATGGCCTTGGTATGTGCCTTGTTTGGCGCTGCCGGCTTTTGGGCCGTGGGGGTGCGCACCTTCAACTATGAAGGGCATGGAAAAGGTAAAGACAAGCGCAGAGAAGGTACCGACTTCAACGACAAGGACATGTCCATCAACCAGCTCTGGCCGGGATACGTGGCCGGTGAATGGCATAACAACCACCATCTTTTCCCTCGCAGCGCCCGCAGCGGTTTCCTGCGTCATCAGGTTGACCTGGCTTGGTATTATATCAAGTTCCTCAACGTCATAGGCGCCGTCTCCGATTACCACGATTCCAAAAAAACATTTCTGGAAAAGTACCACCGCCCTTACATAGAAAAGCAGCGGGGAAGTCATTAGCCGAGGCGGCCACGGCTGCGCCCTTAAGCGCCAATCAGCGCGTTGTACTTCGTTAGGAATGTCTCAAACCACCTAGCTTTCATCAGCCAGCGTTGGAAAATAAAGATGCCTATGCCCGCACAGGTAATTCCTGCCAGCACATCCAGCACGTAATGGTGAGAGGTATACACGGCAGCAAACCAGATACCTGAAACCACCAGGGCAAGGAACAGGCTCAGTACCATGGGCACCTTATTGCGTAAACCATGGTAGAGGGTTACCAATGGGTAGGCTGCGTGCAGAGAAGGCATGGCGGCAAATACGTTGGAGCTTTTGGCGTATAATCCCTCGAAGATGTGTACATGAAAAAAGTTATCCCACCTGGCCAGGCCTGCTGTGTTTCCCGGTGTATGCAAGTGTAATATAGGTCCATACTGCTGTATATACCAGGGCGGGGCAGCAGGATAAGTATAATACACAACAAACCCCAGCAGATTGACAAATAGGAAAGTCAGGGCAAAGGGCAGGAAGCTACCCCGTTTTTTAATAAATAAATAAACCCCAAAGCCCAGGGGGACAGGCATCCAACACAGATAGGCAAACCCGCTGAATAAATCCAGCACCGTACTTTGGTGTTGCTTCCAATATTCATTGACGGAAAGACCTTTGAACCCGAATAATTGCTTATCGGCCTGGTAAAGGTCTCCTATATGAACGGTATTGTATTGGTAATTGGGGAAGGCCTTCATGTAATCGAACAGGATCCAGAAAACAAGGAAGACCGAAAAAGCAAGTACAAAATGCCTGGAGGGCCTGGAGATATAA
>CAJCIQ010000214.1 GCA_903970475.1 Beijerinckiaceae bacterium | reverse complement strand
GTAAAATTGCCTGCTGAAATAGTGCCCATTTCCACTCCCATGACAGAGGTCATGAAGACCTTTGACCATACGCAAACCTGGTATCTTCCAGTAGTAGACGCCCAGCAACGCTTTATGGGATTTGTATCCAAGTCCCGCCTGTACGAAAAATACCGGCAGCAAATCGCCCAACAAACTGACATTTACGAAGAATAACTTAATGGTCCATGGAATCCCTGCTCATCCACCATATTGGCCAGCTGGCCGGGATACGATCTCAAAGCCGCCCCTTAAAAGGCAACTGCCTATCTGATTTTCTCTGCCTGGAAAATGCCTGGATGCTCATCCGGGAAGGGCGTATTGCGGCCTTCGGCTCCATGGAAGAAGATTGGCGCGCCGGCGCCCACGCTGGCGTTGGCGTCCATGTTATCGCTGGCTCGATGGGCAGCCCCGGTTCGGACGTGCATACCGGTGGTTCTATCCGGGAAATCGACGCTGGTGGCGCCCTGGTTCTCCCCGCCTGGTGCGATTCCCACACCCATATCGTCTTTGCCGGTAGCCGGGAGCAGGAGTTTGTAGATAAAATTAAGGGAGTATCCTACGCAGAAATAGCAGCCAAAGGGGGTGGGATCCTGAACTCAGCCAGAAAGCTGGCCGACACTCCGGAGGAGGATCTCTACTATATGGCGTATGCCCGCTTAGTGGAGTGTATGCGCATGGGGACAGGGGCCATTGAAATTAAAAGTGGGTATGGCCTGAGCACGGAAGCAGAACTGAAAATGCTCAGGGTGATCCAGCGACTAAAACAAAACGCCCCCATTCCTGTTCGGTCTACCTTCCTGGGGGCCCATGCATTCCCGGTGGCCTTCAAAAACAACCGCGACGCCTATATTGACCTGGTAGTGGAGGAAATGTTGCCCCAGATCCAGGCCGAAGGGCTGGCGGACTATATAGACGTATTCTGCGAGGATGGTTTTTTTACCCAATCGGAGACAGAAAGAATTTGCAGGGCGGGTATGGAACGCGGGTTAATACCCAAAATCCACGCCAATCAACTAAACCGTTCAGGTGGCGTCCAGGCAGGTGTGGCCGTAGGGGCCTTATCCGTTGACCACCTGGAGACCATGGGTCCAGAGGAAATAGCCTGCCTCCAAGGATCAACCACCATCGCCACGTTGCTACCGGGTGCGGCTTTTTTCTTGCGCATGGGTTATCCACCGGCCAGGGCTATGGTGGATGCGGGATTGACCCTGGCTTTGGCCAGCGACTATAATCCTGGGTCCTGTCCCAGTGGAAACATGAATTTTGTGGTTGCGCTGGCTTGTATACAAATGAAACTTACCCCGGAGGAAGCCATCAATGCAGCCACCATCAATGGGGCCTATGCCATGGGGGTGGGCCAGGAGGTGGGCAGTATTACAGAAGGTAAAAAAGCCAACCTGATCTTTATGCGTCCAGTCCCATCTTTGGCGTATCTTCCCTATGCATTTGGTACAACCCATATAGATCGTGTCATGATCAACGGGGAATTTCTAGATTATTAACTAGATGTCTAACTTTTGAAATTGCTTGCATCATGCGTCACTTTCAATTCTATGGGCCTGTCCAGCTCCAGCACTGGACCCGCCAGCGTCGTTATGAAACCAAACTCGGAGAAAAACTCAGAACCCTGGGTGCTCCAATGCCCCAGCCCGTTACTGTGGGCACCTCCTTCAGCGGGGAATTTCTGAGAGCAGAAGCAGAAGCAGCAGCAAGGCACACGAATGCAGGTGGAGCCGGCACCAATGGCAATGCGCCCGTTGTAAACGGGGGCAGTATGTCTGGAACCGCGGTCAGCGCCACCAAAGCACCTTCCTGGAAGGAAATGCTTAAAACGGACCCCGCCACCTATGTAATCGTTGGGATTCCTGAAGATATAGGGGTCAAAGCCAACGGAGGAATGGGCGGAGCGGGCTCGGGCTGGAATGATTTCATGACGGCCTTCCTCAACATCCAAAGTACCGACATGTTCAGTGGGGAGGAGGTATTGCTCTTGGGCGCCTTTGATTTCAGGGAAGTGGCCTCGGCCATATCCTTAAACGCCCTGAACAGCAAGGAGGCCTTGGAAGCCTGTAGGCATGCAGTGGCCAATGTGATAGACGAAGAGGTAGAAGAGCTGGTTAAAACCATTACCCAAGCCAGAAAGATCCCCATCCTCATCGGGGGTGGACACAATAATGCTTATCCCATACTCAAGGGTGCGGCCAAAGGCTGGGCCCAGGCGGGAAGGTTGGAGGTGCCTTCTATGAACGCCATCAACCTGGATGCCCATGCGGACTTCCGGATCCAGGAAGGCAGGCATAGCGGAAACCCCTTCAGGTATGCCATGGATGAAGGGTTTTTAGAAAGGTATGCGGTGGTTGGCCTGCATGAAAACTACAACAGCCAATCCATGATGGATGACCTTTATGAGAATACCCGGATCATGTACACGACCTACGAAGACATATTCTTAAAAGGCATCCTCACTTTTGATCAGGCCATACAACTGGCTACTTCTTTCACCAAGGCCGATGTAACCGGTATCGAACTGGACATGGATGCAGTTGATGGCGCCTTATCAAGTGCCCAAACCCCCTGTGGGGTTACACCCCTGCAAGCCCGGCAGTATTTATGGCAGGCAGCTACGGAGTTAGATCCTGCTTATCTGCATATAGCAGAAGGAGCCAGCCATACCGATGATGGCCGGACCTCTGCATTGACGGGTAAATTAATTTCTTACCTGGTGAGTGACTTTATCAAAGCCTTGATCGCTACAAGCCCAGGAGCAATGAGCTCTTCCAGTATCGACTAAGGCCCGGGTTGCCCCGGGCCCTCCGGGCTGGGGTCAGCTCTTTTTGGTGACTTCAATCATGGCGCCCACTTCCTCAACGGTAGCGTTCAGATTGTCATTATATCCTACTGCTTTGAAGCGTAGGATGCCATTGCCATCGATGACAAATTTGGTGGGTATGCCATCTACTTTATATTGTTCCACTACTTTGTTGTCGTTGTCCATTACGACGTGGAAAGTGTAGGCATTTTGTTTGATGAAATCGCTCACGTCTTTGGAGGTCTGTTTGGCATCCGAGGAATGCTCCCAGGTGTCTACAAACAGGAAGACTACATTCTTATCATCCTTGTATTTGTTCACCAGCTGTTGCATAGCAGGGAAGGAGGCCTTACAGGGGCCGCACCAGGTAGCCCAGAAATCCAGGACCACGGTCTTTCCTTTGAGGCTGTCTAAAGAAACTTTGTTTCCCTGAAGGTCCGTGAGGGTAAAATGGGAAGCAGGGTCATGCAGGATGGTACGTACCATTTCTGCTTCTTTGTTAGATGCGGCTTTGGCTTTCAGGGCTGCCAAAGCATCATCAGCACTTCCAGGGCCTTTATACAAGCGTTTGTACTGCGCCTCCATGGAAGAATCGACCTTGCCCTTGGCTATCCAGGTTTCCAGGGTTGCCAGGACTTTGGAAGGCTTTTCCACTTTTTCCATATACAAGGTATAGTGAGATATGATGTCTGTTTCAGGATCATCGATCGAGTTTATGGCTATGGTTTGGTATTGATAAGCCTGCTTATCATCTCCTTGTTTGTCCAACAAGTAGGCATAAGTATCTGCGTACATGCCGTAAGTGGTTTCCAGGTCTTTTTTCCATTGACCAGGGGTGTAATAAGCTGGTCTTTCCCTGTCGGAAGCGATCACCGCTTTTATAGTGTCCAATGAGGCTTTGGACAAGGCAGTGGCTTCAGCCAGATTTTGACCCTTAAGCCCTGCTTGCCAGGCCAGGGTATTATTTTGACCTGCTAACTCCATCCCGGTGGCATGAGGGATGGCATAGGCCAGCGCTTTGTGAAGATCACCCGTGTTTGATAAGGCATTGAACACCATACTATGCATAACGTTCCCGTATTGACCAGGACTAGCGCCAGGGGCTTCGTTCGGGAATGCTTTCAGGAACTCCGCGTACACTTTCTCCTTGCCTTCCACATCTTTGGTAGCACCCATTTTCAGATAATATTCATGCTTCTTCCAATCTCCTGCCGGGAATTTCTGGTGGGTGAGATTGGTCAGCAAATCTGCCAGGGGTTTGTTTTTCAACTTGGATGCATAATAGCTGCCCACATTATAGTCCATTTCCGTGGCGCTGGAATCCAAAGGCAGATTGCTGATTTCCTTGAATGCCTTTGCGGTATCTGTTTGATACTTTATATATACCGTTAACTTATCCGATAGGGTAGTCGGGGCAGGCCCATTTTTCCAATATGCTTCCTGGAATTGGGCTGCTTTAGTGGGATCAGGCGCCATTCCAAATAATTGCTTTCCCCCGTTGCCATAGGCAAAGGCCAGACCATTATTGGCCTCATTGAGCAAGTTTCCGGAGGTATCGCTTAATCCCACTGCGGTAGCCGAAATGGGTTCGCCTTTGCCATCCCTCACATTGGCGACCATCGTGGCTGCCGTATCGGGTAGGACTCCTGTTGCCTCCCAATGAGACCCAACCTTATGGTAGTTCAGGTCCTGGGCCTGAAAAGTTAGGCCCTTCGATATGGTAAACAGGCCACCGGCAAGGTTTTTTGTCTTGGCATAAGCTGGATCACTGGTTTGGTAATAAACGGTGACCTTATCTCCGGGATGCGGAGCATTTGGACTGATCCATAAGGAATCTTTACCGGTCTGGGCCGTCGCCACTGCGGTAAAGCCAATGGTGGTTGCAACAAGGAGGAGTAGCTTCATGACTAAATTATTAGTTATATGAAAATAGGCTATTTTTTTTATTCTTAAAAGTTAATACCAATATTAACATATCCGAGAACGACTTTGCTTTGGTCTCCATACATGAGGCTGAACTCAATAGGACCAATGGGGCTATCATAACCCAGGGACAGGGATGAGCCGGATAGGAAACTGGGATTGACCAACTGGTCTTTTACATTCAGGTAATTATAAATGCCTATGTTTTCCCGGAGGATCCCGTACAAGGAAGAGAACAACTCGTACCTAAATCCCCCCATCAGGGCGCTGATGGAAGACGTATTGATGGTCCCTTCGTTGATACCCGCAAAGGTTATTTGATTATGGAACTGGGGCGTCAGGCCTCCTACCAAAAAATCATTGACCCTATTGACCTGATAGCGGAAGTTCATGCCCGATTGCAATTCCCAGAATAGCGTACTTCTCTTATTTACAGGAATATATTGGTTGGCATCCAATAGGAAGCGGCTATAGTCTTTGGCATTTTCGTTGAGGGAATCGGCGTTGACCGGCAACCCATTTTCTGTAATCTGAAAATCCGGGTTTTGTCCATAAGACAAATCATATTCGCCTTTAACGTGCCAGCCATCATGGGGATAATTCCACCTATCCAGGGTATTTAATTCAAAATAAGGATAGGTCGTGAAGAAATCATCTCCACCTTTGGTTTCAGAGGGAGAAGTCAGCACCGGCCTGAAATAAGTATTCTCAAAGCGGGTACCCAGACCCATGGCTACAATGCGGTTAACGGTGCGTTGAAACCGGATGTCTTCTACGGAATAGAAGTTACGGTATATGCCTACTTTGCGAAAATCAATGTATTCATTGAACTCCGGAGATTCGTACTGGGTAGAAAGGATGAGCGAAGTTTGGTTGTGTTGCCCGAAGTATTGAAGGTACTGACCCCTGATCCGGAATGTTTCTCCAATCAGTGCAGTGACGAGTGCCCTGGAATTTTTCGTGAAATAGTTCCGGGCTGTGAGGTCGGCAATGACGCCTGCCCCGGAAAATATGTTGTAGTTCAGACCGAGTTTGGCAGAGGTACGGGGATTCTCTGTCACGTCAAACACAACCTTAGCGGAATTGTCAGGGCCGGGCAGGAGGCGCCAGTAAACCTTTGCATAATAGCGCGTACCATAAACCCTCCTGGCCATCAGGGTCAGCTCACGGGCGGTATAATACCTACCAGGATGGAAGCCCAGCACGTCTACAAAAAAGGCAGAATCTGTTTTTACCAACCCCTTCACCCGTATCCCCGTAATATAGACAGAATCGAAGGAGGGCAGACGATCCAACGTATCTGGCTGGGGTCCATAAATTTTATCCAGGGAATCCTTGAGTCGCTTCAGGGCAGGGTAGACCAGATTCCCTTTCATTATGCCCTGGTCTATAATTTCATCGGCCCTGCTAAAGCTTCCTGCTCCAAATCCATCCAAAGGATGAAAGATATAGAAATCCGTTTTAGCCTGCTGGTGCCTGTTGTCGTCGGCTTCTTTGAAAAAAGCAATCTGTAGCAGTACTTGTAATACGTTGTTGATCTTCTTGGTTGGTAATAGTCCATTAGCCACGTTGGAGCCAATGACATAGTTGGCGCCCATATCCCTGACTTCTGTGACCGGGAAGTTGCGGACCACGCCCCCGTCTACCAATAAAATAGAATCTATCTGCACAGGGGTAAACACGGATGGTATGGCCATGGAGGCGCGTATGGCGGTGCCCAGGTCTCCCTTATCCAATACGACCACCGACCCGTCGGATATATTGGTGGCAATACACTTAAATGGGATGGATAACTGAGTAAAATCTTTGGTTTGATAAACAGGGAAAAACAATTCACTAAACTTCAACCATAGTTCTTCTGCCTCCAGCAACCCCGTAGGGATACGAAACCCATGATTTTCCCAAGGCAATTCCAGGGCATACTTTCCATACTCATCCTTTTCCTCCATTTTGAGGCTGTTCAGGTTGGCTTGTGTGCCCAAAAGGCTTGCCCAGTCTATACTTTTGGAGATTTTTTCCAGGGTATCACCGGAATACCCTGCCGCATAAAGTCCGGCCAGTATGCTTCCCATGGAAGTACCGGTAACGGCGTACACTTTTATGCCTGCTGAATCGATGGCTTTTAAGATGCCTATATGGGCAAGGCCTTTGGCCCCGCCTCCACTGAGCACCAGACCTATACGAGGCCGGCCTCCGGGAAGGGTGTCTGGGATCCAGCGAAGTGACGCTGACGGCGCGCTCTGTGGGCCACCTCTCGCTGGTTGCGCGGTCTGACCCAAGGCCGAGGGTCCCTTCCATAAGGCGATGCACCATACCATAATATAAACCCGGCGCACATGGCGATGGAAAGGAATCATGTCCCTAAGATAAGGGTTGTTTGTTAATCACGCGACTTTACGAGCACGCCCTTGTCTCTCATATCGCGGACGATTTGGCGGCTATAATCCTCAGCCAGATCATAGGCAGAGCTGGGATCGAAGGACCTGCTTTGCACAGAATATAAAACTTTATCGGAGGGGATATCGTAGAAATTTGTTTCCCAGGAATAGTGGATATCGTTGCGGACGTAGCCAGGGCTGTAGTATCCACCGCCCCATCCCCAACCCCATCCCCAGGGACTGGGGTAGATGGTACCGGGAACATAAGTACGGCTCCGGCTATGGTTGGTTTGACTGATGGTCACCATGGCATCGGCATTGTCGGCTTTTACCTTACCAAGGGCTTGTTGTTCGGTCATACCCTGAAACGCTTTGGGCCCGAATTCCTGAAAAGAAGAAACGGCGTTATAACCCTTACGCCTGAGTTGGTCCACCATCGCGTTTTCCATGGCCTGGAGCACATTTCTTTGATTGTCGGGAATCAAGGCAACGACCATGATCTTCTGGTAATGCGAAGTGGGGATATTATTGTTCCTCCACGAGGAGGTAATTTGGGTACTACTGCAAGAACAAAGCACCAATAACCATCCTATAATCCAGGTCTTCTTCATACGGGTCTGCTTTAGTAGGGTTCAACACTTAGACGGACAAAATCCCCATAAGTTAAAACCAAACTACATTATAACAAACCTTTAGGCCTTAGCCGCTAAAGCCTTGGGGCGCTTCAGCGCTTACAGGTTGGCGACCAGGTAAACATCATTGTTCATGTAAGGACCACCGGGATAGGAAGCGGTATAATCCAGATTTACCCAATATTCTCCATTGTGTTCGTGGAAATAAAGGCGGTCGGGATGTTGATCAGCAAACAAAACATGAACCGCTTCCTCAAAGGTGGCGAAGTCTGCCTTGTTACCTACATACAACTCAGGATACATATGTCCTTTGACAACCACCAGGCGGGTTTGAGCGCCTATGGATTCCATGCAGGAACCCATCAGTAAGGCATGGTCATCACAATCTCCGCCCAGTCCATTGAGGATGGTTTCCTTGGGGGTAGCATAGTATTCATTGTCTTTGGGATCGGGAACGTATTTGAAGTGACGGTTGATATATTTAAATAAGGAGAGCTCCCTGGCAACGACCTGGTATTTTGGAAAAAACTGATCGAAGCTTTCTACAGAATGGTTAATGGCAAAATCCCTGACAACGGAATCCCTGAAATCTGCCTTGCTCCGCAGGGTATCAGCCATGGCATTGCGGGTATCGCCCCAAAGGTCAGGAAGGGTATTGAGGGCGGCGATTTTCTTTTGGTCCCTTTCATTCCAATTACCGGTAATAATGCTGCGGTAATCACGGGTGGCATTGGCCAGGGTATACCCTTGGGTATACTGGTTGTAGGCTAACACAATTACAAGAAGGAGGGTGGCTGGGATCACCAGTGGTCTCATCAGATCGATCAGGATCCGGATGAAGGCCAGGGCCATCAGGAAGGCAAAGATGATGGTCAGGTTAAAATGGTGAAACTCCAGGTTGGGTAAATAACGGTTAATCAGAAGACCAAGGGGCAAAAGTCCCAGAAAGCCAAAGGTTTCTGTCAGGAATTTCTTTGCGGTTTCGTAGTTTCTTGGATTCGGATTCATGGTTCTTCTCTTTAGGGTTCAGGATATAAACTTAGGATGCAGGATATATAACTTCGGATTCAGGATATTAAGATAAGGAAAATTTGTTAATTACTCGTTATGATGTTAATAACAAAAAATATGCCCTCTTTTGTCCAATCATTATATTTGCACCGGACCCTAATGCTAATATTTTTAGTATATTGGGCCTTAGAACCTATCATATGGCAGAAAATAAAGACCTATTCAATTACACTGAAGATTCGGTCCGGACCCTGGATTGGAGAGAGCATATCCGGCTCAGACCCGGGATGTACATTGGCAAACTGGGAGACGGCACCAGTGCAGACGATGGAATATATGTTCTGCTGAAAGAAGTTATGGACAACTGTATTGATGAACATACCATGGGGTATGGAAAGCAAGTAGATTTATCCATTGATAATAAAGTAGTCACTATTAGAGATTTTGGAAGGGGTATTCCCTTGGGGAAGGTGGTGGATGTAGTCTCAAAGATCAACACCGGGGCCAAATATGATAGCCAGGCCTTCCAGAAATCGGTAGGGCTCAATGGGGTGGGTACCAAGGCCGTAAACGCCCTGAGTAGCTATTTTAAGGTACAAAGCATCCGGGAGGGCAAAACCAAAATCGCTGAATTTGAACGCGGCGTACTTATTAAAGACCACAAAGAGACGAAAACGGATGAACCCAACGGCACTTTGGTCAGTTTTATAGCCGACGATACCGTTTTTAAAAACTTCCACTTCGTCCAGGAATACCTGGATAATCAACTTTGGAATTACTGTTACCTCAATGCCGGCCTGATCATCAACTTTAATGGGAAAAAATATGTGAGTAAAAACGGGTTATTGGATCTGCTCCAACGCAAAACCAACCCCGATGAGATCCGGTATCCCATTATTCACCTGAAGGGAAATGATATTGAGGTTGCACTTACCCACAACAACGACTACGGAGAAGATATATATTCCTTCGTAAACGGTCAGTATACCACTCAGGGCGGAACCCATCAACAAGCTTTCCGGGAAGCCTTTGTCAAAACCATCCGGGATTTCTATAAAAAGGATTACGACTCCACCGATATACGCCAGTCTATTGTGGCGGCCGTTTCCGTAAGGGTACAGGAACCTGTATTTGAATCGCAGACCAAAACGAAATTAGGGTCCCTCAATGTTTTTGAAGGCGGACCTACCATGAAGAATTTTGTGGTGGAATTCCTGGCCAAGGCCCTGGATGATTTTTTACATAAGAACGCCGGCACGGCAGATGCCCTCAAAAAACGCATAGAACAAAGTGAACGCGAAAGGAAAGAGCTGGCGGGCATTAAAAAACTGGCCAATGAAAGAGCCAAGAAAGCCAACCTACATAATAAGAAATTAAGGGATTGCCGGATTCACCTGGACGAAGAACCGCCGACCAATAAGGGTAGGGAAGAGTTCCTGGAAAAACGCCAGCAGACCACCATCTTCATTACGGAAGGTGACTCTGCCAGTGGATCTATTACCAAATCCAGGGAGGTGGAAAGCCAGGCCGTGTTTTCCTTAAGGGGAAAACCCTTGAACTGTTATGGGCTGACCAAAAAGGTGGTCTATGAAAATGAAGAGTTCAACCTGTTGCAACACGCGTTGAATATAGAAGAAGGGATGGATGGTTTGCGCTATAACCGCATCGTAATAGCGACCGATGCCGACGTCGACGGGATGCATATCCGCCTGCTTATGATGACCTTTTTCCTTCAATTTTTCCCTGATCTCGTAAAAAGGGGACACGTATTTATATTAGAGACGCCTTTGTTCCGGGTACGCAATAAACAGGAGACCATTTATTGTTACGACGAGACCGAAAAGCAGGCTGCCATTAAAAAGCTGGGATCTAAACCTGAAATTACCCGATTCAAAGGGTTGGGAGAGATCTCCCCCGAAGAATTCGGGCGTTTTATCGGAGTGGACATGCGTTTGCAACCGGTACTTTTGGAAGACGGTGACCATATTCAGACCTTGCTGGAATATTACATGGGCAAAAACACCATGGAAAGACAGGAATTCATCATCAATAACCTCCGTGTAGAGTTGGACCTCACGGAGCAGGAAGCATAAACCATGATCCATATCGTTTTTCAGGAAGCGGACATCGCTGTATTGCAAAAAGCCATAGACCTGGATGAAACCTTGCATGGTCCCATCATTCAGATAAAAGACGACTATGCCGTAGGTCCATTGGGTGACTTATCCACGCCGGAAGGCTGGCAGCGCCGCCGGGATTGGTGGAAAGAGGCGTTGCAATTTACTCCTTATCTGGATTCCCTGGATATGGTAGACGATAAAATGACTTTACACCAGCTGCTGGAAACACTGGACGCCCAACCCGAGGAAGAAGCATGGATATGGATGGCCCAGAACCAGCACGACGTCTGCGGCTATTATTGGTTGGTCAGTCACCTTAAAGAATATCAGGGTAGGATTCAAGTACTTTACCTCAATAACCTGCCCTTTTTGAATGAGAAAGGAGGTGTTTTTTATCCCGTAAATTTATACGAGATCCAACCTTCCGAGTTCCGAAAGGCTAAACGCCTAGCCAGACCTATTACCCTTAGTGAATTTGAAATTGACCCCGATGAATGGTCCAGGTTAGCCGGCGAAGATGCGGGCGTGCGGCTACTGGAGGGGGGTAAAAAAATCGTCGGTAAGGGATATGATTATTATGATAAAGACCTACTGCCCAATATAACGGCCAACTGGCAAAAATTCAGCAGGGTATTGAACAATACCATTAACCGCATGAAGATTAAAACAGGGGACGTTTTTTTGGCCTGGCGTCTGCGTATGCTGATCTCATCGGGTCAGGTTGAATTAAACGGAGATCCAGCCAAGGGTTGGACCAGCATTGAGGTAAAACTAAAAGGCGCGACCCCACCGGCCGAGCTGAAGGGTACTGATGCGGGCTCCGACGGCGCTTCAACCGGGGCCCCAGTCTGATTCGGCCCGACGGCATCAACCAGTTCGGCACGCGGACCGGTTAAATAAAGGTTATGAGACTCGAAGGGATTCACCATATAGCCATCATCAGCGGACACTACGAAGCGAGCAAAGCCTTCTATACGGAAGTGCTGGGCTTCTGCGTTGACCGCGAAGTTTATAGGAAGGAAAGAGATTCTTATAAGCTGGATCTGTCTTTGAACGGAACCTATGTGATAGAACTTTTCTCCTTTCCCGATCCTCCGCCCAGGCCTTCCTATCCGGAAGCCAGTGGGTTGAGGCATCTGGCTTTAAAAGTGGGTAATATTGAGGACGCGGTTTCAGATTTGCTCGATAAAGGAGTAACGGTGCAGCCTATCCGAATTGACGAGTTCACGGGAAAACGGTTTACTTTTTTTGCAGACCCCGACGGGCTGCCGCTGGAATTGTACGAGATATAAAGCAGGGCCGCCGGCCCGGGACGGATGATATGATCACGATCACACCTTTAAAACAGATTGGCCTTGATGAACGAGGCGGCACTTATGTGTTCGACACCACACATACCGGTGAGTTCATGATGACCCAGCGCAAAAAAGGTAGTTCCAGTGGTCGTCATTATCATAACGGCGTTTCACCTAACAAGAATCCGGAACAGCTCATCTTAATGAGTGGGTCCATAACCCTGAACTGGAGGAACATGCAAGGCCCTGGCAATGGATCTCTGGAGGTGCAGGCTCCCGCCAGGATTGCCATTCCGGCTGGCGTTTATCATGAAGTGATTGCCCTGGAAGATTTTGTGATGCTGGAACTGAACTCCGCTGCCGATGGGCAAGGCGACACGTTTTGGCCTTACAGAACTTAAAGGCTTACAAGTCCCGCGGAACAGCGCTACCTTGAATAGCAACGAATAGGTTATCTTTAATATAGCAATAATTAATAATTGGATGAGTGAACAAACTTACATATCAGATGTTGAATTTCGCGGATACAAGTCTATCCGTGATTTGAAATGTTCATTCAAGCCGGGTTTGAATATCATTATTGGAGATAATGGATCTGGGAAGTCGAATTTTTTTGAGATCATTCATAAATGTTTTACAAAAAATTACAGGGGGTTTGAAGATTTTCGCGGAAATATCGTCGTAAGGAATAGGAAGAGCATTCCTGAAATTGTACTCTCTTGGACTGCTGAAAATATAGATTTAAACGAAATCCCCAATCCAGGAGAAAGATTAGAGAGAACCGAGCAGAAGATGGACGAACCTGTAGACTTTAGTTTGATTCCTGCATACTCTTCCATTGGTTTTGCTATTCCGGATTATATAGGAATGCTAGGCAAAGAATCAAATTTTACATACAAACTTGGATCTAACTCTTTACAGGCAAATGAAGGATTTTTTTTGCTTCCCAACTTCATTGATTTTGCATTTACAGATTTATTCCCTTCTATCTATTTAAAGGATAAAGACCAATTTCAAAGCGAAATAATATATCAGCAATTGTTTGATTTTTTCGAATTGATCGGAGGTGGGTTCAAAAATGCTGCTATACAATATTCCCCAATAGAAGATATAAGACTTAGTAATGCTTTCAGATTAGCAAAAATGAGCCGTGACACCTATGAATTGCGAAACATTATATTAGAATATAAAATAAATGGGGATTGGTTTTCATGGAATGCGTTATCTGATGGGACCAAACGCGTAATTTATCTTATTAGCAAAATAATTGAAATTGATATCACCATGTTACCTGGTAGGAAGAAAGGATTAATCTATCCTTTAGTACTATTAGAAGAGCCTGAACTTGGAGTCCATCCCCATCAGTTGCATCTATTATTGCAATTTTTGAGAGATCAAGCGCTGAGACAACAAATTATCCTGACTACTCATTCCCCTCAGGTCTTGGATATGCTTTCCCAGGATGAATTAGATCGAATAATCATTGCCGAAATAACTCCGGAAAAAGGCACTACTTTTCGACATCTGACTGAAGATGAATTCTCAAACGCCAAGCTCTATATGTCAGATACAGGTTTGCTAAGTGATTATTGGCGGTTTTCGGATTTTCAAAGAAGTAGGTAATATGGTGCGGATTGGATTGGTCGGAGAATTTCCGAATGATATGGAAATTATAAGCTCGATACTGAGCAAGAAATATTCTGGAATTGAGTTTTTTCAATTGATCTTTGGTATTCATGGAAGCGAATTAGAAAATCAACGAACAAAGGCTGTGCTGCGGAAATCCTATGAAAGGCTCAAACCCGATTACATTCTTTTTATAAGGGATTTGGATAGCTCTGAAGCAGATAAGTTTCAAATGGAAAAAAGAAAAGCGTATTTCACTGAATTTAATAGTGTGTTGGATAAAAAGGGATTTTATTTATTGCATATCCAGGAAATCGAAGCGCTCCTCTTAACGGATGTGAATATTTTAAACGACTACTATGGATCGAAGTTGGAACAAGTGGATGATTGCATAGAAATTACTTCACCCAAGGATTACATTGTTCAAAGAATAAAGCAATATAAGCCTGGGAATAACTTGACGCTTCTTGAAAAATACCCGTTCGACACCTTAATGAACAACTGCCGATACTTCCATGAGTTTATAAGTAGGCATGGACATCGCTTCAATTAATTAGAATTAACGGAAATGAGTAACGATCAACATAACGAACAGCCGATTGACGGATTCAAGGAAATAGGCGTTAAGGGTTTATACGAAAATTGGTTTTTGGACTATGCCTCCTATGTCATCCTGGAGCGTGCGGTTCCCGCCATGGAGGATGGGCTTAAACCTGTTCAACGGCGTATCCTGCACGCCATGAAGGAAATGGACGACGGACGCTTTAACAAGGTCGCCAATATCATTGGTCAAAGCATGCAATACCATCCCCATGGGGACGCCAGTATTGGAGACGCTTTGGTGAATATGGGCCAAAAGGACCTGCTCATCGATACCCAGGGTAACTGGGGAGACGTGCGTACGGGAGATGATGCGGCGGCTTCCAGGTATATAGAGGCGCGCTTAAGCAAATTTGCCCTGGATATTGCTTTCAATAATAAGACCACTTCCTGGCAGCTGAGTTATGACGGGCGCAAACAGGAACCTGTGACCCTACCTATGAAGTTCCCTTTGTTACTTGCCCAGGGTGCTGAAGGTATTGCCGTAGGTTTGTCCACCAAAATCCTGCCCCACAACTTCGTAGAGTTGATCGAAGCTTCCATCAAATACCTCAGGGGTAAAAAATTTGATTTGTATCCCGACTTCCTGACCGGTGGGATGATAGACGTAACCAACTATAATGAAGGTAAGCGAGGTGGTAAAGTGAGGGTCAGGGCCCATATTGAAGAAGGCGATAAGAAGACCCTGCTCATCAAGGATGTGCCTTATGGGACAACCACTTCTCAACTCATTGACTCCATTCTTAAAGCCAATGACCAGGGAAAAATCAAAATCAAAAAGGTGAAAGACAATACCGCAGCCGAGGTAGAGATCATGGTGGAACTGGCTCCGGGCATTTCTCCGGATATTACCACGGATGCCCTCTATGCCTTCACCGATTGTGAAGTCAGCATTTCCCCTAACGCCTGCGTGATCGTAGATGAGAAGCCCCGCTTCATCACCGTTCACGACCTGTTAAAGATATCCGCTGACCATACCAAAGAATTACTGAAAAGGGAACTGGAGATAAAACTCCGGGAGCTGGAAGAAAAGTGGCATTACACTTCATTGGAAAAGATCTTCTTCGAAGAAAAGATCTATAAGGAATTAGAGAAGAAACATGACACCTGGGAAAAGGTGCTCACCGCTATAGAAAAGGCATTCGTACCCTATGTTACCAAACTCAAAAGGGGAGTGACCAGGGAAGACGTGCTCAAGCTGACCGAGAAGCCTGTACGTCGTATCTATAAGCTGGATATCGATGAATTGATTGAACAACTCAAAGGCATACAGGCGGAAATCAAACAAGTTAAGCATGACCTGGCTAATCTGATAGATTACACCGTAGCCTACTACGAAAACCTGTTGAAGAAATATGGGAAGGGTAGGGAGCGTAAAACAGAAATTCGTTTGTTCGAAGCCATTCAGGCAAAAAGCGTAGCTATTGCAAATGCAAAACTCTACGTCAACCGGGCCGAAGGCTTTATCGGATCTGGTCTGAAAAAGGATGAGTTTGTGGCGGATTGTTCTGACCTGGATGATATCATCGTCTTTACCAAAGCCGGTAAGATGAAGGTCGTCAAACTGGCCGACAAAGTTTTCATAGGAAAGGACATCCTTCATGTAGCCGTATTCCAGAAAAACGATGAACGCACCACCTACAACATGATGTATGTAGACGGAGCCTCCGCCATAGCTTACGCAAAACGGTTCAACGTAACGGGCGTAACCCGGGATAAGGAATACGACCTGACCAAAGGAGATCCCAAATCAAAGGTGCTGTATTTCTCCGCCAATCCGAATGGAGAGGCAGAAGTGGTTACGGTACTGCTGAGTCCCAACGCAGCTGCCCGTAATAAAGTCCTGGACTTCTATTTTGAGGAGCTGGAGATCAAGGGCCGCGCGGTGATGGGTAACCAGGTTACCAAATACACGGTAAAAAGTGTGAAGTTCAAAGAAGCCGGCAAGTCAACCCTGAGCGCTAAAAAAATCTGGTACGATGATACTTTTGGCCGACTGAGCTTGGAAGAAAAAGGGAAGTACCTGGGCAGCTTTGATACCGAAGATAAAATCCTGGCGGTTTATAGTGATGGTAACTACGAGATCGCCGATCAGGAATTGACCCAACGCTTCGATCCGGAAAAGCTTTTGCTGATTGAGAAATTCAAACCGGAATCCGTCATCACGGCAGTTTACCTGGATGCCGAAAAAGCCCAATTCAACATCAAACGCTTTAAGGTGGAAACAACCACCATCCACAATAAATTCCTTTTCATCAAGGAAGGAGAGGGCAATTATGTAGAAGCAGTCTCCACGGATGATAAACCTATACTGCTCATTCAAACCGGTAAGAAATCCGACCCCCATATTCAGAAGATCAAAGTGGTTGACTATTTTGACGTCATGGGCTGGAGAGCAGTGGGAACCAAGGTTGCAGACAAGAAAGGGGTTTCCCTTAGTTGGGAAGTAAAAGCATCCAAGGCCAATGATGCCCAGGCGGAATTGTTTTAGCCAACTACCTTCCACGCAGCGCCAATACGTATAGCCATAGCCCGCTAGGAAGCCGGCAACAAACTGATTTTTAGCGGGTTACGTCATTTAGTTTATAATAACGGCCTATTGACGATATTTCGTAAATAACAAGGAGCTCATATTTGTATTATTTTGAAAATCATTTATTTGAAATCGGCATTGCTTTTGGCTTGTCTGCTTAACGCCCGAACAAGGCCGGACTTTAATTAATAAAAGGTAACTTCGACGACGTTGGCCTTATCGTGCGCTGACCAGGACATTCAATAACCCTTAGACCAAGACCAGCAGCATGATGGATTTGAAAGTACTTATTGTAGAAGATCAATTCCTGGAGGCCGACAGCCTGCGCCTCATTCTCACCGAGGCCGGTTACAGGGTACAAGGAGTTGCCAAGTCAGTCGAACAAGCGCTTGCTTCCCTTGATACAGAGGTGCCGGATATCGTTTTGGTGGATATTTTCCTAAAGGGGGACCTCAATGGGATCTACCTGGCAGGGATCCTGCATCAACGAAACCTACCTTTTATCTACCTGTCGGCCAATTCCAATGCCACGACGCTGGCTGAAGCGATGAGCACCCGGCCCGATGGATTCCTGGTCAAGCCTTTCCGCCAGCAGGAATTGCTGATGGCCATGAATATAGCCCACTACAGGAACCAGAAAAACCTTGAACATATAGCCAGGCAGAAGAATTGGCTGAGTAGCCTTCTGGACAACGTAGACAACATGGGCGGCCCGATGAATGAAAAAATGCAAGCCCTGATCAGCGTACTGACTTCATTCCTTCCCATGGATTATGTCGTAGTAGA
>CAJCIQ010000213.1 GCA_903970475.1 Beijerinckiaceae bacterium | reverse complement strand
CAGTAGGCCACCATTTCTTCCCTGCTGATTTTCTTTTTGCTGCTCTTGTAGAAAGAGTAGCTTCCGGAAGCGTCGTCATACATTTCGCTGCTGGCAGCATCCATAGCTATGGCAATTTGAGAACCAGCTTTGTAGCCAGCTGCTTCGATAGCCTGGAGAACGGTTTCAATGGCTTCTTCGTTGCTTTGGATGTCGGGGGCGAATCCACCTTCATCACCAACGTTTGTGCTGTATCCTTTTTTCTTCAACACCGTTTTCAGGTGATGGAATACCTCTACGCCCCAACGCAGACCTTCGCTGAAGGTATCGGCCCCGATGGGAACGATCATGAACTCCTGGAAGTCGATCTTATTGTCAGCGTGTACACCACCGTTGAGGATATTCATCAAAGGGATAGGCAGCACGGTGCTGTTTACGCCACCCAGGTAGCGATACAGGGGAAGACCGGTTTCAAAAGCACCTGCTTTGGCAACGGCCATGGAAACAGCCAGCATAG
Organism: Beijerinckiaceae bacterium; assembly: GCA_903970475.1. Taxonomy (GTDB): domain Bacteria; phylum Bacteroidota; class Bacteroidia; order Chitinophagales; family Chitinophagaceae; genus Dinghuibacter. The sequence continues at coordinate 5,077 of CAJCIQ010000213.1, read as the reverse complement.
CATTAGCGCCCAGTTTGCTTTTATTTTCAGTGCCATCCAGTTCAATCAGTTTGGCATCGATTTCTGTTTGGTTGGTAACATCCCATCCCACCAGTTCTTCGGCGATGATGTCATTTACATTGGCTACGGCTTTCAGCACACCTTTGCCCATGTATACATTCTTGTCGCCATCCCTCAGTTCAACAGCTTCGTGTTTACCCGTAGAGGCTCCAGAAGGAACGGCAGCCCTTCCAACCTGGCCATCATCGGTGATAACGTCCACTTCAACAGTCGGATTTCCACGGCTGTCTAAAATTTGTCTGGCATGTACATCTGCAATGTTGCTCATGAAGATTGTATTTAAATAATATGAATGGTTCAGGAAGCCTAACCCTTGGTCAGGGATTGGAATACTGATTCCAGGCTGCCTTTTTGGCTGTGCAAAGAAACGATGTTCCAGTTATTCTGCAAAGCCAGCTCAAGTAATCGTTTCTTTAAATCTACCGAACTAACGGTGGTTAGCGCCCAGTGACCTGGTTCTTTTTCCTGGCAACGGTGGATAAGCCCTTCTGATTCAAACACAGAAGCAGGGATGCTTTCTTTGACAACGAGTATGACTTCTTCTTCCCCTCCGGCGCTTTGTTTCAACTCGGATAGTTGAGCATCGGCTACTAATGCGCCTTTATTGATAATGATTACCCGGTCACAGATGGCTTCCACCTCTTGCAGGATATGAGAAGAGAATAATACGGTTTTGTTTTTGCCCAGGGTTTTGATGACTTCCCTGATTTCTACGATTTGATTAGGATCTAATCCAGAAGTGGGCTCGTCAAGGATGAGTACCCCTGGATCGTGCAGAAGCGCAGCGGCCAGTCCGACTCTTTGTTTATATCCTTTGGAAAGTGCGCCTATTTGTTTTTTATACTCAGGTGTAAGTCCTGTTATCTCTATGACCTCTTTGATGCGGGCATCTGCCTGTTTACCCAAATGATGGACGTCAGCAATAAAGGTGAGGTATTCCTTAACATACATATCGTAGTATAAAGGATTGGCCTCAGCTAGATATCCAATGGATTTTTTTGTACGAAGGGGTTGCGCTGCAACATCAATACCCATCACGTCAATGGTTCCTGAATCCGGGACCAGATAACCCGTGATCATCTTCATCGTGGTAGACTTACCGGCCCCGTTGGGTCCTAAAAAACCCACGATTTCACCCTGACCAACAGAGAAGGATATGTTGTTTACGGCGGTCTGTGCGCCATATGTCTTTGTCAGTTGTTTGACCGCGATGGACATAGCCGCAAACCTAAGCGAAAAAGTTGAATAAAGGATAAACGGATCAATTACAATCACGCGCCCTCCGGCACTATTTTGTCGGATATTCCATCATCTTACTTATTTTTACGATTCTCAAACATCACACAAGTCGTTTTGCTATGTCATTTCCTTATCAGATTAAAACTTTAGAGCAATACCGCCAGGTTTATCAGCAAAGCGTTTCTGATCCAGAAGGTTTTTGGGCAGAAATTGCTGCTCAATTTACCTGGAAAAAGCCCTGGGATAAGGTACTGGAATGGAACTTCAAAGAACCCAACGTAAAGTGGTTCATAGGTGGAAAGTTGAACATCACTGAAAATTGTCTGGATAGACATTTGGCTGAAAATGCCAATCAACCTGCCATCATCTGGGAGTCTAACGATCCATCGGAGCATCATCGGGTATTATCTTACAAGCAACTGCACGCTAAGGTTTGTCAATTTGCCTGGGTGCTGAAAAATAATGGTGTAAAAAATGGAGACAGGATTTGTCTGTATATGGGCATGATTCCAGAACTGGCAATAGCGGTGCTGGCTTGCGCCAGGATAGGGGCAGTACATTCCGTGATCTTCGGCGGCTTTTCTGCTCAATCCATTGCAGATCGTTTGCAGGATGCGCAGGCTGAATACATCATCACCTGCGATGGCGCTTTCAGGGGAGCAAAAGATATTCCGCTGAAATCTGTCATTGACGATGCGCTCGTAACTTGTCCTTTTGTAAAGAGGGTCATTGTGTATACACGCACCCGCACGCCGGTCAGTATGATTAAAGGCAGGGACCTTTGGTGGGAAGATGAGATCAATAAGGTGGAAACCATGGGCAATCCGGATTTCCCTGCTGAAATGATGGATGCGGAAGATCCTTTGTTTATTTTATACACTTCTGGTTCTACGGGTAAACCTAAGGGCGTCGTGCACAGCTCTGCCGGGTATATGATCTATACCAACTATTCATTTGTGAATGTTTTTCAATACCAGAAGGGGGACGTTCATTTCTGTACGGCGGACATTGGTTGGATTACCGGACATAGTTACATTGTATATGGTCCTTTGAGTGCAGGCGCCACTTCACTGATGTTTGAGGGTGTTCCCACCTTTCCGGACGCCGGACGTTTCTGGAACATCGTTCAAAAATACAAAGTCAACATTCTCTATACTGCTCCTACAGCCATTCGTTCGCTGATGGTGTTTGGTACTGAATTCCCGGCTAATTATGACCTCTCTTCCCTGAAGGTTTTAGGTACAGTGGGAGAACCCATCAACGAAGAAGCCTGGCATTGGTATGATGAGTTCATCGGGCATAAAAAATGCCCCATAGTAGATACCTGGTGGCAAACGGAAACCGGCGGCATTTTGATTTCCAACCTGGCCGGCGTCACCCCAGCCAAGCCCGCTCATGCAACTTTGCCTTTACCTGGTGTTCAACCCATACTAGTGGATGAAAACGGGAAGGAAGTAGAGGGGAATGGGGTAAGTGGAAATCTTTGTATACGCTTCCCCTGGCCCTCCATTATCAGGACCACCTATGGGGATCATGAGCGTTGCAGAACGACCTATTTCTCTACTTATGAGAACCTGTACTTTACAGGAGACGGGGCCCTCAGGGATGAAGAGGGATTTTATCGGATCACGGGCCGCGTGGACGATGTGCTTAACGTTAGTGGTCACCGTATAGGAACCGCTGAAGTGGAAAATGCCATTAACATGCACCATGGGGTTGTGGAGAGTGCAGTAGTTGGATATCCTCACGAAATAAAGGGACAAGGTATCTACGCTTATGTTATCTATAATGGTAATTTGGAGGACCAGGATCTAGCCCGGAAGGACATTACTGCCACGGTAAGCCGTATTATAGGGCCCATAGCCAAACCGGATAAAATCCAATTTGTCGGCGGTCTCCCTAAAACACGGAGTGGTAAAATTATGCGTCGCATCCTCCGCAAAATTGCCGAAGGGGAACTCCAAAGCCTGGGTGATACGACCACTTTGCTGGACCCTGCGGTGGTGGAGGAGATAAAGACGAGCCGCCTGTAACCTAGGACGGGCCTATGTCTGGGCGCCCATTTTGTCCAGGCCTGCCCCTGGCTGGCCCTGATCTATAACCTGGCCTGCGTTTAGCGCACCAGCACTTCAGTACCTACTGGTATAAGGTCGTAGAGCTTGCGCGCTTCCAGGTGTTTGACCGAAATACAGCCTTCGGTCCAGTTCTGAAGTCGGTCTACGGCAAAGTCTTCGGTGGGTCGGGTTCCATGTATCCCTACGCCTCCGCCTATGCCAGCTCCCGGTGGGATCAATCCTTCAGCTTTTCTTTCGTTGAATTTCCTCCAGCTATCCTGGTTTGGATAATCCAACAGCAGGAAGGGACCCCATTGCGGATGAATCTTTTTTGCGACGATGTGGAAGGTGCCTACGGGCGTTTTGTTGTCCCCTTCATACATTTTATCTCCAGGCTCCCCTTCTCCGAATACTGCCCTATACGTCAGGATTCTTCCTTGGGTGCTGTACACATACAATGCGTTTGCTTTCTTATCGACTACGATGTAAAAACCGGTAGAGGTCATTACTTGCCGCCCATCCTGAGCTTTAGGCCGGTAAGCGGGAAAAACAATAAGCAAACACGCCAGCAGCAGCGTGTAGCGGGCATGGAGGGTTGTCATCGGACTAGATTTTCTGTAATTCAAAACGTACGGATAGGGTGAATATTTTATATCCCTGTTGTAAGATAGGAAAAAAAGCGTGGGGTTTAAACGGAGGAAAATTGATTCAATTGATTATGAAGAGAATGCGAAAAAAGCGCCCTTTGGGGCGCTCGGTCGAAAGTCTGTTTGCGGTCGGTGAATCAGGTCGGCTGAATCCGGGAATGGGCCCCTTAGTAAGTCAACCGTATGCCTACAGCGTAGGGTGTCATGTCCAGGCCGTACTTATACATGGATTTTGTGGCAAGCTCTCCATAGAGACCAATGGGGCCCAGGTTTAACTCGGCAATATAGGAGAAGCGCCATGATTCCAGGTTAAAGTCACTATGGATTTTTGTTTTCTTTCCTCCATAAGGAATATACTTTTGCCTGGAGGAATACATGTAGCCTGCACTCATGCCCACGCTGAGTCCGATAGGCTCAGAACGATGGGGCGTGAAGTTGAAGTTCAGCATAACGGGTACCGTCAGAAAATCTGTAGCCAGTTTATTTTTGGAGTATCCTACCGTATCAGGTACGATCAGCAGCGGATCCTGATAATAGTGGATGTTATTGTCATACCTGTAGTTATGGGTTTCTATACCCAGGCCATATTTCAGATTGACCACATGCTTGATCAGATTGAGCTTCATGGTAAAGAACCAAAGGTTGAAGTTGATGGACTTACCATTGCGCAGACTGAAACGCTCCGCGGTGGCGCCGGGAGAAAGGGCCTGGGTAGCGGCTGAGGAATAGATCGTGTTGTCGGTGTAGTTATCGAAGCCAAAGTCTACCTGGAGAAAATGGGTTTCAATGTTTTTCCCCATGTGATAACGGTAGTAATGGTGTTTTCCCGTGCTGTCCCTGAGTATGGCGCCCCCATCCAAACCATTCTCGTTTTTATTGATGATAATGATACCACCTACCCTGATGGTATCCCCCGTTTTGGGTGTTTGAGTAGTGTCCTGCTGTGCCCATCCATGCAAGGCTACGCCAAGCAAACCGCATAATAGTGCTATTTGTCGCATAAGGGATAAATTGAAATATGTCAGTAGTAGTTGTTGCAGTTTAGTCTTGTTTGTCAGCATCCGTTTCGGAATGAAC
>CAJCIQ010000212.1 GCA_903970475.1 Beijerinckiaceae bacterium | reverse complement strand
CTATAAAGATTTCCAAGTACTGGTTATGCCAGTTCGGCGGTTGGTTTGGGAGTGCATTGGTATTGCTGTTTTTTTCCTATACCTACAACCAGCTGAGTTGGGTAAAGGCCGAAAAGATTGTAATCAGTGCGTTGGTGGGTATAGGCGTAACGCATATGCTCAGGTACCTTTTCAAGCACAACAACTGGATGAGGTTACCCTTTGATAAAATCTGGGGTATTTTGCTGGGAGCCGTGCTGATCACAAGCCTGGTGTACAATATTCTGCTGTTTGGTATCTATAGAATATTCCAGCTCAGTGAGGCGCATACGGCTGCGTTTTTCTACAAAATCCTGCTGTTGGGTATTTTGGATAATCTTCCGGAACTAATGGTCTGGGTAATGATTTACTATGTTTGGCATTTTGTGGAAAACAATAGAAATCAGCAATTGGAATCCCTTAGGCTGGAAGCCTTGGTGAAGGAACTGGAGCTGAAAACCATTAAGTCTCATATCAATCCCCACTTCATATTCAACGCCCTCAATAGCATCAGGGCGTTGGTGGATGAGAATCCAGAACGGGCCAGGACGGCAATTACGGAATTAAGCAATATATTGCGTAGTTCCATGCAGACAGAGAAAATGGAAACGGTTCCCCTGGAAAAGGAATTAGCCATTGTGAAGGATTATCTGGCTTTGGAGAAAATCAGATTTGAAGAAAGGCTGAAGATTGAACTGGATGTGGACGAAGATACCCTGGAGGAGCCGGTACCCATCATGATGCTGCAAACCCTGGTTGAAAATGCGATAAAACACGGCATTAGCAAGCGTCTGGAAGGAGGAGTGGTATTGGTTCAATCGCATTTCAAAGGAGATTTGCACGAGCTGGTGGTTACTAATACAGGTCGATTGGGTGGAATTACCAGAGAAGAGGGTTTCGGGATAATGAGCACCCAAACCAGGTTAAGTATACTCTATGGCCCCAGGGCCAGCTTTGAAATAAAGGATTCCGGCAGGGATACGGTAGAAGCCAAAATCTCCATTCCAGTGGCCGAGGATTAGGAAACTCCCCAAACGGGCGATCCCGAATGGGCTTAAAAGTAGATAGACATGTCAAAGAAGGCGATAATCATTGATGACGAGCGTTTGGCTCGGAATGAATTAAGAAAGCTACTTCAGGACTTTCCAGAGATCGAAGTGATAGACGAAGCGGCCAATGTGAATGAAGGGCTGGAAAAAATCGAACAGCATCAGCCAGATTTGATTTTTTTAGATATTCAAATGCCTGGTAAGACCGGGTTTGATTTGCTCAGTGAGTTAGATCGTTCCCCCCAGGTCATCTTTACCACGGCTTATGATGAGTATGCACTTAAAGCGTTTGAAGTCAATGCCTTGGATTATTTATTAAAGCCAGTGGAACCTAAAAGACTGGCAGATGCGATCCACAAACTGGAATTGGTGGAAAGGGAGGAAGAACTGGAAACGCCCATTATTAACAGGACTATTCTCAGTGAGAACGACCAGGTTTTTGTCAAAGATGGGGAAAGGTGTTGGTTCGTAAAACTTAGTGATATTCGTTTGTTTGAGAGCGTCGGAAATTACGCAAAGGTGTTTTTCGGCCCTAATAAGCCTTTGATATTAAAGTCTTTAAATGCACTGGAAGAAAGGTTAGATGAAAAAGTCTTCTTTCGTGCCAATCGTAAACATATCGTCAACCTCAGGTTGATTGAGAGAATAGAGCCCTATTTTAACGGGGGCCTCCTGCTGGAACTCAAAGGGGGTGAAAAAATTGAGGTTAGCAGGAGGCAAGCCGTCAAATTCAAAGAAATGATGAGTCTTTAAGTCCCTGATCAGGCGAGTTCTCCAACACATCCAACAGGTCAAATAAGGCCTGTAATTCCAATACAAATTCTTCCATATTCAGGGAAGGGGTGTCTGATTCATGATATACATGCGTCAGAAATAAATTCCGTAGCGTTTTGCTTAATCGGGCTACGGAAACTGTGGACAAAAAAGTCTGCAATGCACCCTGCAGCTCTTCCGACAGGTTTCCTTCAAAAGGGGATTGCTGATTTTTCATACGGGCGAGGGTCTGTCGACCTTTAATTTAATGGGTAAAAAATTTTAGGGTAGAGATAAAGGTAGACAAACACAGCGTATTTTTACAAAAATGTTTGAAACGTAATAACATGTAGTATGATATCGCCCATAGCTCAAAGAATAGGGAAATATATAGCCTACCTTAATATAAGCCGAAGGGAGTTTGCCTTTAGACTGGGATACACCAGTAGTGAAAAAATCAATCGTCTTTTCAGAAAGGATGGGGCAAAACCCGGCTTTGACATTATAGAAGATATGGCAAACATGTTTGTTGAAATCGATGTGGATTGGTTGGTGACGGGGAGGGGTGAGATGTTGAAAAATCAGAGACCCCATACATCAGATCCATTGGAGGGGTTATTGGCCCAAGGGATGGAGGTATTACAAAGGTTGGACGCCCTCGAAAAGAGGATCATACAAATGGAATTGAGTCTGACAGAGAGGACAGAGAGGAAAGAGAGGGAAGATGGTTGAACCAACTATACCACTGCCCTTACGGAATGCACGGCAGCAGCCATTTCAGAGATAAGGCCCGGTTCTTTTTCTATTGCATTACCAACGACAATAATGTCAGCCCCGGCTTTACAATTTCTGTAGGCCTTCTCTGCACTGGTAATCCCTCCACCGACGAACAAGGGTACTTCTATGTGTGCAGAAACACGTTCTATCATACTTTCTGTAATAGGCCTTTTAGCCCCGCTTCCGGCATCCATGTAAATCACGCGCTTGCCTAACATTTCACCGGCCATGGCCGTGCAAAGGGCGATATCGTCCTTGTCTGCCGGAATTGGACTGGTGGTGGAAATGTAGGATACACTGGTAGGTTCTCCTCCATCGATGACCATATAACCCGTCGGAATGATTTCAAGGCCGCTGGCTTTCACAAAAGGGGCTGAAATAACATGCTGACCTATAAGCAGTTCAGGGTTTCTACCGGAAATAAGAGATAAATATAAGAGGGCATCCGCATATTTGGATACCTGGGATGGACTACCTGGGAATAATATAACAGGAATATCGCAGGCGCTTTTTATCTGTTGGATGCAAACATCCATATTATCTGAAATAACCAGGCTTCCGCCCACCAGGAAGTAGTCTACTTTGGCCGCAACGGCACGTTCTACCAGCTCATCAATGACAGGTGCATTCACTTTATCCGGATCAATCAGCACCGCAAAGGACTTTTGGTGGCGTTCCTTCCTGGCTTGTAATGTTTGATATAGTGTCTTCATCCTGTTAATATTACTTGAGGCCTGTTCTGCAAATATGCAAAAAGTTTTCTAATCGATTGAAACTATTTGCTAAAGATCCCGGCCATCGTTCAATGGCATACATAACCCCACCGTTTTCCTGCCAATATGCTGCCAAATTAAGATATCCACTAATTGGCCTGGGTTATCCACAAGCTGTTGATATTTTATGTTTTGGGAATCGGGCGCTACGGAATATTTTCGTTAACACACAGGCAATCAACTGCTGTATTTTAGCGTTATGTCCCAAATTGTCCACATTGGGGAAAAGTGTATCGAAATAGGGAAATGGGCGGGTTGAAAGTTCGTTATCCGAATGACCGGCTTCGGAAAAGATGGGTGTGCATCATTCTTTGAGTCTGGGAGACTACTAACATATATTGGCGCGTATGAGGGCCCTTCACGGGGGCCCTCTTTTATTTGGCCTTTTTCTTAACGAGGCTGTTATTGATCAGGTTAAACAGGGCCTCGGCCTGAACACCAAATAGTTCGGCCATCATCAGTATTTCTTGTACGGTAAACAGGCGGGGATCATCCAGCTTTCGGGTGAACGTCTGATAATTCATGCCCAAATCCTTAGAAACCACAGTCTTAGGGATGTAATCGAACACGCCTTTAATGTTTGAAATGGTATTTACACCCATTAAATGCCTTACGGCGGTATATCTTACATCTTTTGACATAGTAGTTCCACTATTATAAAACATGAAATTATCGAAAAATAGAATTAAGCATATGATATATCGCTGTTTGATTTTGTTTTTTGTAATAGTATAATTTAGATTTTAGTATATTTTAATTATTTTCGTATATGTAGATATATCAACAGAGAAATATAGTTTACTTTGCTGATCATAACCTTTAGCCAGGGAAAGTGCACGTCCCGGATATGTCAGGAAGATGACTGAACAAAATAAACAAGCCAAACCGATGGAATCCGAAGAACAATTATTACCCTTGTTGTTGAAAGATGACCATGTAGCGTATGGTAAGCTTATCAGAAATTACCTGGAGTTGGCCAATGGCGCCGCAATGAAGCTAACCCGGGATAAGTGTAAAGCGAGTGTATTAGCCAGTGCTGCATTTGTGTTGATTTGGCATGAGCGGGAAAAGGCTATAAAGGCTGTTTCATTCAGGCACCATTTGCTACAGACCATTTTAAGACTGCACCGTTTAGGATATCCGTATCAGTATTTATATAGCTAAACTAGGCTGACTTATGCGTTTGAGACTTTTTAAAACAATTCCTGATGCCAAACATCGGCAACACCGCGGGATGATAGATCCCGTCCAGTGTGTAAGCCTGATCAAAGCTGGTAAAACAAGTGGGTTGCAGCAACTGAGCTTTACGTTTCATCAATCGCTGGTATATATAGTCAGGGAATTGCTGCCCGAAGAGATGCTCAGGGAATATAAGATCAATGAAATCGTCTGGAGTGCTTTTAAACATGTTTGGGATAACAGGGAAAATATTAAGGGGCCCGAGTCGGTGAGGAGAAGCCTTCATTTTCATGTAGTGGAGACTTGTAAAAACTACCTGCCTGACTTCAAGGCGGATGATGTGGCGGCAGTGGTGGTTTGCTCAGAAGTTGGGCGCATCATGAGCCAAACAGAAAAAGCTTTACCTAAAAAGATGAGACCCTTTTACAGGGCTAAATACATTGTCAAGCAGCCAGAGCATGAAATAGCGGAGGACCTGGATTTATCCCAGGAGGAGATTGACAAGTATAAAGCCGATATCATGTCATTCTTAAGATCTGCCCCCAGGTGGGGCAGGGAAAAATAGTCGTCCCTTTTATTTCAAATTGGTATTATACTCGAAAAGAAGCCGGCCCTTTCCAGGACCGGCTATCTTATTGTAACTAAACTAAAACTGCATATTCAAATTAATGCGCGTCCACCGGCATTGGTGCATTACCCTTCTTGAACTTCTGCAGGAAGATCAAGGGTATGCAAAGCAGGGTAAAGAATCCAATCAGCAAATACACACTGTTATAAGTGGTCAACATGGTTTGTTTGGTCACAATCCCCTCCATGGCCGCGTTCGCCATACTTTGAGCTACGGAAGGGGCAGCGCCCTTGCTTTGAAAGTTCTGAATCAACCCCTGGTTCCTGGCAACGTAGGCGGGATCGTAGGGATTGATATTTTCCAGGAGTATGGCCCTGTTAATACTACTTTTGATGTGGATGATGGTGGTCATAATGGCGATCCCGAAGGACCCGCCCAACTGACGCATCATGTTGTTCAAACCAGTACCCTGCCCGATCTCCGGGCCTTTCAGGTCCGCAATAGCCAGGGTTGTCAACGGAACGAACAACAAGGCCATCCCCACACCCCTGATGATCAGCGGCCAGAAGAAATCGCTGGTACCGGACTCCAGGGTGGAGCTGAACAGCATATAACAGAACACGAAGAACAGGGTGAATCCAACCGCTGACATGATCTGGGCGGGAAAGCCCTTTTTCAGCAAGTTCCCGACGAAGGGCATACAGGCAATGGTCGCCAGGCCTCCAGGAAGTAAGATCAAACCGGTTTGCTGGGCGGTAAACCCTAACAAGTTCTGACAAAACACCGGGAATATAAAAGTGGATCCGTACAAGGCAACCCCTAACACAAAGGATGTAAAGATCCCTATAGAGAAGCTACGGTGCCTTAAGATCTTAAAGTTAACTATGGGATAATCAATGATGGTTTCTCTCCACACAAAGGCTATCACCCCAATAACAGTGGTAGCTGTCAGTAAGGCTATATACCAGGTGGAAAACCAGTCTTTGTCCTCCCCTTTTTCCAATACTACTTGCAAGGAACCTACTGCAATTGCCAGGAACAGAATCCCCCACCAGTCGATCCGCTTTCCTTTCCCATATCGGGGCGACTCCTTGACGAAGGTCGTCACGCAAAAAGCGGCAATGGCACCCACAGGGATGTTTACATAAAATATCCACTGCCAGTTGATATTATCGGTAATAAACCCGCCAATGGTCGGTCCTACGGTTGGACCAACAACGGCACCCAAGCCAAAGAGGGCGGTCGCCATGCCTACTTCGGCAGGAGGCCAGGTTTCCAACAGAATGGCCTGGGCGGTGGAGATCAAACCCCCGCCGGCTAACCCCTGCAATAAACGGAAGGCTATGAGTTCGCTCAGGGTGTGAGCATTACCGCAAAGGAAGGAGGCAATGGTGAATACTATGATGGAAGTCAGGAAGTAGTTCTTTCGTCCGAACCTATCCCCCAACCAACCTGACATGGGAAGGATAATCACGTTTGCCACGGCGTACCCTGTAACGATCCAGTTGGCGTCTTCCAGGGTAGCGCCGAGGTTTCCCATGATATTTGGCAGCGCCACGTTCACGATCGTGGTGTCGATCAATTCCAGCAGCGAAGCGACGATCACCGTGATGGTGATGATCCATCTTCTAAAACCATATTCTGCCATATAATAATAATTCTACGGTACTAAAATATAATGTTGCTTTTCATAGCGGGCTTGTACCCGTGACTATACTACTTCGTATGCACCGTTACTTTCACGCTCATTCCAGGACGAAGCTTACGCATTGTCGTACTATCTATATCCAGGTGAATCCTTACTGGTACGCGTTGAACAACTTTTACGAAGTTACCAGTCGCGTTATCAGGAGGAAGCAAAGAGAATTTTGCGCCGGTTGCACCGGAGAAAGACTCGATGGTACCCTGAATGTTTTCGTTGGAAAAAGCGTCTACGGAAAGGTCCACTTTCTGGCCCAGTTTCAGGTCGTTCATTTGCGTTTCCTTGAAGTTGGCCGTAATGTAGAGATTATCGTGTACCACAGAGAACATAGGAGCACCTGCTTCTACCAATTGTCCGACCTGGATATTTCTTTTGGAAACGATACCACTGGCAGGGGCGGTGATTACGGTGTAAGAAACCTGAAGTTGAGCATAGTCAACGTCGGCCTTACGGGAATCAATGATGGAAGCGGTAGCAGTGGTTTGTTTTTCGGATGTGTTTACCCTTTGGTCCAATACAGGCATCTGGCTTTTGGCAGCGTCCAGGGCGGCCTGAGCGGCATCCCTATCGGCGGTGGCCTGATCGAACTGGGCTTTGGTGATTACATGATCGTCGTAAAGGTTCTTGTAACGATCATAGTCCTGCTGCGCTTTCCAAAGGTGTACCTGAGCCTCTTCAACCTGGGCTTTCTGAACACCGAAGTTAGACTGGGTTTCTGCAATGGTAGCTTTATAAGCACTTACATTCTTTTCTGCGGAGTTCAGGGCTGCGGTGGCCTGATCCAGTTTAATCCTGTAATCACGGTCATCCAGGATCACAAGGGTGTCTCCTTCATGTACGTATTGGTTATCCACGAATCGGATTTCTTTGACATAACCCGATACGCGGGGGATCACAGGGCTGATATCTCCATCTACCTGAGCATCATCGGTTTCTTCATGACTCTGCAGGAAGATGTATTCTTTCAGGGTAAAACCTAAAGCAAGGATAAGAACCAATCCAAGGATGATGGGGAATACGAGCTTTTTCTTCTTTTGGGGTTGTGTACTGTTTTCCATATAAAAATGCAGTTTATAGCTTGTGTAATGAATGGTTTACAGGTGAATGGTACCTGTGGATTTTAACATGGTATAATAAGCGATGGTGGCATCAGATTTAGCCAATTCCAGGGTAACCCTGGATTGATACAACAAGGTCTGGGCGTCGATACGATCGGTGGTAGAGACCAGGTTGTTTTTGAATTTGGCTTCAGTAATCCTTTCGTTCTCTTCAGCCTGTTCTACGGCGACTTCCAGCACTTTAAGCTGCTCCAGGGCTTGTTGATATTCGATAAATGTCCGGTGTACTTCCTTGTGGATCTCATCGAGGGCAATGTCTTTGTCGGTCTGTAATTCCCTTTTCTGTACCTGGGCCTCACGAACCTTATTCTTATTGGTCCATAGACTACCCAGGTCCCAATTAAGGGCCAAACCTAAGGTAATCGGTACCAGGGCTGTGTGGTCTTCAGGTATGAGCCTTTTGGTGGGGTTGATATAATAAGCGCCACCGGTAGCAGCCAGGGTTGGTAAACGCTGATCCTGAATTTTCCTGATGTTGATGTCCGCAATTTTGTTCTGATAACCGTAATCCAGAATTTCCTTACGTCCGGAATCAGCCTGTGAAATCAAATCAGAGAAAACAGGCGTCTCCGCCAATTTATATGGCGCATCGGTTAATTCCAGGTCTGTGGTATCAGCCAACCCCAGCACGATATCAAAGTTGTAAACCGCAATCTTCCGGTTGTTTTCCAGCTCAATTTGGTTAAGCTGAATCTGGGATTTTTGCAGTTGATACCTCAGGACGTCGTTTTTGGTAGCCAGGCCCTGCGCTTCGTATTTAATAATTTCCGTGAGTTTGGAATCAACATCCTGCATATTCTGTTCAACCACTTTCTGGTTCTGAATAATTTTATTGATGTTGATATAGGATTCAATAACCAGGAAGATTATATCGTCCTTGTCTTTCTCTGCATCCAGTTTACTCATCTGGACCATGAGGTCCGCGGATTTCTTGGCATACCTGAGGGAATTACCCGCAAAAATGGGCTCACTGATACTGGAAGTACCAATATAAGCAGGTAGGTAAAAGGGGAATTGCAATGGATTCTGGGTAAAACCGGAATTCCAGGTCTGAGTCAGCATAAATGCGTTCAAATACTGAAATCCGACCTTGGCAGATGGTAATTGGGCGTCTTTCGCCTGATTGAATTTGGTGATAGCCTCATCAATTTTGTTCTTCGACTGCTTGAGTTGCTTGCTGTTGTCGAGGCCCAGTTTCACGGCGTCTTCCAAAGAAAGCGCGTGGGTCGACTGAGCCATGAGGCCTGGAAGGCTAACCAGCAAGAAGGCCAGTGCTACAATTGATTTCTTCATATAAACCAGGTTTCTATTTATTTTATCGTTTCTCATTTCAGGTTGTTAATGCGTAAGTGCGCGGTAATCATGTCTTTAAGATGAACTTTAAGCCTGTCGGCCATTTCCGGAGTGTAATCGTTGGGATCAGTGGATACCCACCCAAAAATCCGGCAGTAAAACTCTTTGGACAGGGTCATTTGGGTGATGGTTCCAAAAATGCTGCCTATCGTCATATCAATATCTATCTTCCGGAATACCCCTTTTTTCTCTCCGTCTTCCATAATCCGGCGGATATGAACCATATTTCTTTCCTTCACCTTTATGATTGACTCTTTTAATTCCGGGGTATGAACAGTAGAAAATTGACGGGTGATGATGTTGTGAAAGCGATGGTTTAGAAATATTCTATCTATATAAAAATCTATAAGCTTATATACTTTGCCCAGGGGGTCAAGATTTTCGTCCTGTGCCAACTCTTCCAAAACGCCAGTGGTGTATCCGGACCGGTATTCTACCAAAGCTTCAAAGAGTTTTTCCTTTGATCCGAAATAATAGGAGATCATTGCCAGGTTTACCCCAGCCAAATGAGCGATATCCCTAACGGAGGTGCCGTCAAATCCCCTCTCCGCAAAGAGTTCTTCCGCTGCATTGAGTATCAAAGACCGTTTATCCATGAGAAAAAACCTTAAATGATTGTTTGACGCTGCAAAGTTAAACAGTCGTTTAAATTAAACGTTTGTTTAAGTATTCTTTTGTGTTAAATATTTGTTAACCGGCCGTTTTGAGTGACTATTAATGGGTTATGTGTGGTTTTGGCGGTCTAGGTGATTTGCCTTTACCTTAGTGTTATGGAAGTGGAGTTCTCTTATAATAAGCCTCAGGTGATTCAGGCCCTGCGTTATCACTTTATCTCCAGAAAGGAAATTCGGATTTTGCTCATTTTGGTGAACGTCTTTGCCATATTTGCGGCAGTGCTTTTTTATTTAAAAAAGATATACCCCCTGGCATTTCTGCTCAGCTCGTTTTTATGGATCACTTTAATGGGCGCTTTATGGTTTTTTCTGCCTTATTCTGTTTATAGGAGAGAGCGTACTTTTAAAGACCATTTTAGGGCAAAGCTGGAGGATCAACATTTTTTTATTACCAATGGGAGAGGCGGGAGAAGCTGGGCCTGGCGTGAGTTCAGCAATTTTTTAGAAACACCGCATTTCTTTCACTTATATTTTGATAGCAGGTCATTCTTCCTGTTACCCAAAGGGGCTTTTGGAGATAAAGATGCCTTACATTCGGCCAGGGTATTTTTCAAAGAGAAAATATCAAAGTAATTGCTTCTCCATCGTGTAATGAGGGATGGAAACTTCTTCATACTCAGGGCTGCAAACAGCATATCCCAGCTTTTCATAGAAGCCTTTTGCTACAGCTCTGGCGTGCATATATATTTTATGGAAGCCTTTTTCCCGGGATACTTGCTCGGCAAAACCTATTAATGCACGTCCCAGACCCTTACTTTGAATATCATTTCTTACGGCCATTTGCCTTAAACGGATCATCTCCGGGTGGTCGACGGTCAGAATACAGCAGGCTACCAGTTGTTCTTCTTCAAATAAGGCAATTAGTATATCCTGCTGGTCTACTTCTAAAAATTCCGAGGAAAAGCTTAACCCTAGCGGCTTTCGCAACACATCTTCCCGAAGTTTCACCATTTCCTTGTAGTCATTGGAGCCGTATTCAATGAATTTGAATGTCATTTGCCTGCCTTAATTGGGTGGCCGAAGTTAAGACAATCGGGCATTTTTTTATAAAACTGGACGCGCGTATGGTTATTAGCTCAAAAATTATATTTTTGCACCCAGTAACTAAATTTTACTACCATGTCAGACATTGCAACAAGAGTAAAGAAAATCATTGTTGACAAATTAGGTGTTGATGAAGC
>CAJCIQ010000211.1 GCA_903970475.1 Beijerinckiaceae bacterium | reverse complement strand
GCTACCGCCACAATGATCAGGCTTCCTACGAGGGCGTTGGCGATACCGCCCCCCACTTCACCGACCGGTTTGGGTATTTTGGTGAGGAAATGCCAGTTGATTTTCGTAATCCCTTCTTTAAAAATATACAGGATGATAAATAACAAGGGAATGCAGATGAGGAAGGCAAAAACAATCACCAACACTTTAAACGCGCGGTTTTTGCCCAATCGATAATTAATTCTTGCGCTCATGATCAATCATTGGTGAATCTTGAAATAATGCGTTTACCCAGCACGTTGATCACGACGGTGACCAGGAACAGTACCAGACCCAGTTCGATCAGGGCGGATAAATAGACGCTGCCGGCCGCTTCGGTAAACTCATTGGCGATGACCGAGGCCATGGTATTACCTGGTTGGAATATACCATATATCCCGTGGGGCAGGGCAGGACTGTTGCCGATCACCATGGTCACGGCCATGGTTTCACCCAGGGCCCGTCCCAAGGACAGTAGGATACCAGCCAGTAATCCAGACTTGGTATAAGGTAAAATGACGTTTTTAATGACTTCGTAGCGGGTAGCTCCTAAAGCGTAGGCTCCTTCTTTGAGGTGGGAAGGGACCATCCGGATGATTTCCCTTGATAAAGAGGCGGCATAAGGGATGATCATGATCGCCAGCACCACAGAGGCGGCAAAATAGCCCGAACCATAAGTAGGCGCTCCGATCTTGGCTTCCAGTACCCGGATGATGGGTACCAGTACGAAAAACCCCCAAAAGCCGTAAATCACAGAAGGGACAGCGGCAATCAGTTCCACCATGTTTTTCAAAAAATTGCTCAACCAGCCATCCGGGTAATATTCCCCCAAGAAGATGGCCACGGCAAAGGAAAAAGGGATGGAAATGATCAGTGCCAAAAAGGAAGTGATCAGGGTTCCCACTAAAAAGGGCAGGGCCCCATAGGTGTCGGTTACAGGATCCCAAACTTTACCCCAAAGGAATTTAACGCCGAGTGCCTTTATGGAAGGCATGGACTGTACAATCAGGGTAAGCAGAATGCTCAGGACGAGGATGACCATCAAAACCGCGATCACAATCAGGGCCTTGCGGAAAAAGTTTTCCATCCAGATTTGCTTCGAAGAACGGTTGGCCGTCTTGACTTTTGGCTTTACAAAAGCCACCGGTTTATCCAAACCTGATTGATCTAAAGAAGGGTTGTATGACACGACGTTCGATTTCACTAGGCCTAAAATTTCTCTTTGTATAAATAAGTAATTACCCGCTAGGAGCCATGCCCTGCGGGTAATTACCTGTAAATTATCTACGGTATGTTGACCAGAGTCGGTTTTTCATACGCGGATTATGGCAGAATAGCCTTTCCATTATAGGTAGCAGATTTCAGAATGTTTTCTGCTACAGTTACCGCTGCCGGAGGCAGGGGCGCATAATTGAGGCTATCGGCAAATTTCTGACCATCGTGGATATTCCACCACAATAATTTGAGCAATTTGGTTGCCCTGTCGGCGGAACGATTATTGTAGTTCTGCTCTTTGTAGATCAATGCCCAAGTGAAGCTGGCCAAAGGATAACCATCAGCAGCGTCTGTGTTGGAGATAGATACTTTAGCGTCAGCAGGCAGTGGTATGTTTCCAGCGGCGCTGGTAGAAGCAACCGTAGGGGTGATGAAGTTGCCGGCTTTGTTTTGCAATTTGGCGAAGGCCATCTTGTTTTGGATAGCATAAGCCAGTTCTACATAACCAATAGCTCCAGGGGTTTGTTGAACCAGACCCGCAACACCAGCGTTTCCTTTTCCACCCAGCCCTACAGGCCAGTTTACAGAGGAACCCTTACCTACTTTGGTTGTCCACTCAGGGCTAACCTGGGTCAGGTAAGTGGTGAAGATGTTGGTAGTACCACTTCCGTCCGTACGGTGAGCAATGGCCACAGCCATATCAGGAAGTTTTACTCCAGGATTAACAGCCGCAATGGCTTTATCATTCCATTTGGTGATTTTGCCCAAAAACAGATCGCTGATGATAGCGGGCGTCAGTTTGAGGGTATCCTTTACGTCAGGCAGGTTATAAGACAGTACGACTGCGCCGGAACACATGGGGATGTGCAGGGCAGGAGCACCCATCTTGGTGGTCTGCTCGTCGTTGAGGGGCGCATCAGAATCGCCGAAGTCAACGGTTTTGTTGGTCAGTTGGAGGATACCACCACCGCTTCCGATGGATTGGTAGTTCACTTTCAGACCAGTCTGCTTGTTGTATTCATCAAACTGTTTGGAAAACAAGGGGAAAACAAAAGTACTACCAGCGCCCAACAGGGTGTTGTCGTCAGAAGTGCTGTCATTTCCTCCGGATTTTCCGGCGCCGCCGTTACAGGCGGTCATACCCAGGGCCAGCATAAGGGCGCCTGAAGCGAGCAAAGTCTTGAATGGGAATTTGTTGATCATAACGGTTTGTAGAAGGTTTCCTTTTCAGTTGAACAAATTATTTACCATAGATGTAGTAGAAAGTCATACGATATACGACATCGTGGTTGTCAGCCGTTGCATTACCCATGGTGTGGTAGTGGTCGTACCATACGTTGGGCATAATGTGTACCTGTTTGATCGGGGTGAAGTCCAGACCGGCAGTGAAGAACGTTTCGTGAACGTTGTTGCCGCCGGCAGCGCCACCATTGATCAGCGGAGATGCACCTGGTTCAATGTAGTTTGAAATGTGTCCAACCGTTTTAGTGTAATTAGCCACGTTGCTTGAAGTCAGGTTCTTATTGGGGTTATAGCTGTCCAGACGGATGAAGAAGCCCAGCTTGTCGCTAATGATTTTACCGCGAACATAAGCACTCAGTGCCTCGGCAACTGCATTGGCTGTGTCAACAGCGCCACCGGCAGCAGCGGTTTGGGTCATGAAAGCGTCGTTCTTCAAGGTGTTGATAAATCCTTCTACACCAACGGTAAGTTTGGGGGTGGTGTAAGCGATGAACCCTTTAACCATTTGACGGCTGTTGTGCCAAACAGGTGTCCAGTTCTGGCGCTCGTAGTCAGCATACAAATCCAACATAAGGTGTTTATCAAATAATTTAGCCCAAACATCACCATAGAACCAACGGAAGTTGTTGGTATAAGCTACTGGTTTTGCGGAACTGCCGTTGGCAACCAACAGGTCATAACCGAAGTTACGGGTTTTGGGGTCAAACGTACCGTTCAAACCTGCACCGAAATCATAAGAAGGGGTACGACGGATGTCGGATACGGTCCTTTCGATAGAACGGTATCCCCAGACAACTTCCGTCAGCAGGGGAAAGGAAGGAGTGGCTTGCTGACCGAAAACGAAGTCGGTACCATTCCAGATATTGTGCCAGCGGATGTTGGCTAATTTAAGGTAGAAAGCAGATTTGCCATTAGCCAGCAGGTCTCCGTTGGGAACAGCAGGCGTAGTGGCAGTGCTGGGATCGCTGAAGTTATCTTCGTCAGCCAGCAGGAACTCAGTCTGGAAGTGTTTGTTAAGGACGTAATCAAAGCCCAGGTAAATACGACGGGATTGGAAGGCAGTGTGCCCTGCGGGAATACCTGTGTATTGGTTGGAACCGCCACGGCCATGGAAAGATCCGTTCCAGGTACCAGCAGTATCAGCATGTCCTTTGTAATAAGCGTCCATAAAAGCATAACCCCAGATATTGTATCCTGGTTTGATCAGGGAATCCGGTTTACCAAAGGGTGTGTTTTGGGCCTGGGTTACAGAGGCAAGGAGTAAACAAACTAGTCCTAAAACAAGTGTCTGAATTTTTCTCATAACAAGAAGTGATTTATTGGGCAAAGGAAAACCCGCACTTTGATGGTAATGTTACCGGAACGTTAAGGAATTATTAACAGCTTTCTAATCCACACGCCAGCAGAGGCTTTTGGGAATTGGTACAGTTTTAGCATAACCTTAATATCAATGAGATATTCCGGTCGATTACCCTTTGTAAACGACTGCTAACCTTTTTGTTACACATAAAATAAACTAGTGGATATGAAGACACCGATCATCTACGGAAGCATAATCTTGGCCCTGGCAGTTTTAGGCTCAAATAGTTATGCACAGGATACCACCACCCAGGTGAAAACACCCCCTCCTCCGATTCAACCTGTTAAACCACTTACCGGATCTACTGGATTCCGAACCTGGTCCATTGGCATCAATGGGGGCGTACTCGCCCCAGTAGTCGGAATAGGGGGAACCGACGAGTTCAGTAAATGGCAACCCACTTTCGGGTATGGGGCCTACCTTAAGTACCAGGCCGCACATGTGTTGGGCTTCCAGCTGGATTACCTGGGCGGAACCCTCAAAGGGAATAATTCAAAAAAGCTGGGTAACGGAGATTTACCCTATAGCCCGTTTTATTCCTTTAAGACAGATCTGCACTATGCCGTGTCGCTGAGTGCGGTTTATTCCTTTACCAACATCAACTGGATGCACTACCGCAACATCATCATCCCGTATATTTCTGTTGGTGCTGGTATGGCGGGCTGGGGTGCTCCCACCTTGGTAACCAACAGTGGAGCCTCAGAAACTTATGTGACCGCCAATGGAAGCGATATCAAATCCTTTTTCGTTCCGGTAGGTGCAGGTGTTAAGTTTAACGTAGCCTCGGGTATCAATATAGACCTGGGCTACCGCATGAATTTCGTGGATGCCGGCAACCTGACCGGTTATACCCGTACCCCCGGACTCAAGGATCATTTCTCCTATGGCTTTGCAGGACTGGAGTTCGCCCTGGGGTCCAAAACCAAGCCCCAGTTAATAGTGGACAACCCGGTTTACGACATGCATAAGGCCATTCAGGATGAAAATGATGCTGTAAGGGCAAGGCTCGAAGCCGAAAATGCTGCCGCAAACCAGCAGGTTCAAGCCAAGATGGCTCAGGTAGCCGCCCTCCAGGCTCAATTGGATAAGCTGAAATCCGACGCAGATGGGGATGGTGTGTCAGATTATTTCGACAAATGCCCCGGTACCCCTGCCGGAACCAAAGTAGATGGCTCCGGATGCCCACTTCCAGTTCCTACAATCGAAGAAAAAGTCGAAATTACAGAAGAAGACAGGAGGGTAGTTAAAGAAGCCATCCAGGATCTGGAGTTTGATTTTGCCAAATCATCTATTCGTCCAACCTCCTTCCCTTCTTTGGATAGGGTTGCCGACATACTGGTGAAAAAGCACTTCAGCCTCAAACTAGCAGGGAATACCGATAACGTAGGATCTGCTTCCAGAAACCTGGTCCTGTCAAAGGATAGGGCAGAATCCGTGAAAGCCTATCTGGTATCCAAAGGCGCCAATCCTTCCAGGATCGAAGCCGTCGGATATGGGGATACCCAGCCCATCGCTTCCAATAAGACGGCAGCGGGAAGGCAGAAAAACAGAAGGGTAGAGTTTACCCTCTATTAGCCCCACTAGTCTATTCGAGTTCAAGATCATATGAGTATCAGGAAAAACGACAGGGTCGCCATTTTGGCGGCCCTGGTTTTTTGGCGGCAGCGTCTGGTTTTTTGGGCCATTCGTATTCCTTGAAAACTTACGACTGGCCCAAAAAAAGACACACCTGGCTCCCGACCAGGTGTGTACAACATATACCCTAAGCATAGCTTTAACCAAATGGGTCTTAGACCCTAATGAATTATGAAACGTCTCCCGTAGTAGCAATTTGCATCAAGATAGACATGAATAGCAATCCTACCATTGAGGCAACAGCCCCCACAAAACTGATAACAAATACTCTATCACCTTTATGCATTTGCCCGCCCTGAAGCATATGCGCTTTAATTTTATTGCCTTGTAACCACTTCATCGGTAGATAAGTCATTGCCGTGTAGGTCAATGGTATCATGTACCAAAAAGTAGAGAAGTTCTTTATAAATCCTACAAAACCCAGCAGGAGTGAAATGCCCAGTATGGCAAATACCCAGGTCTGCTTGGCCCTTTCCATTTCACCCATCATCTTGAAGTTCTCCGCGGTCAGGTATCCACCTACTAAAGGTCCCCCGAAAAGAGTGGCGATTAAGATAGATTCGCTGGAATACAGCTTAGGTTCTACTGGTTGAGCGTAAAAGTTTTCAGACATACGGATCGTAGTTTCGTTAGAGGTAATTCGATGATGTAAAGCTAATCCGCGGACCGATACCCTGCAAGACGCCCGTTGTTAGCGGTTCGTTATTTCATATTGATTTGAGTCAATATATTCAGAGAATCAATGAGTTAAGCTTTGCGCTTTCCGCAGTGCATTGGGTTTGTTCAATAACATCTTGTGGGATATCCAATTAACTCGAAAACACACCATCTGCGGCCTTTTTTATATGACGCGCAGTGCGATGCTTTGTATTTCTTTGAGGGAATCTTGCATAACCTTTTCGTCCGACAACCTCTTAAACGTAATCTTGATCAGTAAAAGATTAAATACACAGGAAACGAGAAAAGGTATTTCATAGCAGATAATCACAAGGGAGTAAAAATGGCTATGTTTCAACAAAATGTGGGGAATCGCCAATAATGCCTGCACAACGGCTGAATTTCTTAACAACCTGGAAATGGGCTTCGCTTTTACAGAGAAGCATATGTATATCATTAAGACCAGCCATGCCCCCTCCATCCATATATAGGTTACTTTATAATTGGTCGTATTTTGGAAGATGCTGGAAGAAAGGGTTAGGATAACAGAGAAATAGGACAATACGCGGAGGTGCTTTTTTTCCTTAAATAAGCGTAGGATATACGGAAAGGTAAATCCGATCAGTAACATGAATAAAACCATAATCTGGTAACAAAGACTTGCCAAGAAGTGGAGATTGGCCGAATCAATTGCCGGATTGTACTCAACAAGCAGGCCAAGGAACAAGCCCCCTATAGAGGCACAGATGGCAGCAAAAATAAATGAATAAACAAACTGCAGGAATTTCATATCTAGGCTAAATATCTTATTTTTCCTTTATGAAAGTATGGATCCCGGCCACGATTTTTCTGTTCTGCGCCTGCCATAGGCCCGTCTATCATGTGCGTTTCCAGCCGAAGGCGGATTCTACCTATACCTACCACGTAAGCGAGGAGACGTCTACCCTGGTTACCGAGAAAGGAGATAGGGTCTCGTCCCATCACAATTTGTTTTTTTCCTACCATTATATCAAAGACGACAAGGGGGTTCACCTTAATTATGATGACCTGGGACTGCACCTGCAATCGGAGGACAAAGAGGTCAACCTGGATGCCGGCGCTGCCATGGAATCTACGGACCCGGGCGTGCGTACGTTAAGCCCGTATGCCGGAGCCAGTATGGATCTTCAATTAGATACCCTGGGAAAGATAAAGGCCCTACCTGGATTTGAAAGGATTGTCCCTAAAATGGAAATGATCAATCAAGATAAGGACCTGACCGATAGTTGGTCTAAGCGGTTTGATCAGGATTATTTCGCCCGGTTGCTGGAAAAGACTTTTCGCATATTTCCTCCAACGGAAATAGCAGTAGGGGATTCCTGGCAAGGGGTGGATTCCCTCAATGCGGATCCTCGTATGCAGATACCGGTCCGGTTCACCCTGGTCAAAGAAATCCTGGGTGTGCTCTATATTCAAGAAGAGGCAGAGGTGGACGTAACGACCCAGGAGGTAAGCACGGGTAGGCGTTGGGGGCAATTGAGCCTTAAAGGACGCCAGCACGGGGTACTACAGGTTAAAGCGGCTACCGGTGCAGTCATCGAAGGACATACGACACTACAGGCTAAAGGGGTCTTGCATACGGGTAATGTAGACATACCTATGATCGTGGACAGCAACTACGATGTCACGAGCCTGCCGGTCTAACCGGGCCGCCACGACCCTCCGGTCCTGCCGGTCTAAGGTGCAGCGCCGCCACTGGTTACATCAGTGCAGGCGCCGCCCGGCCGCATCACTAGGGCGCGCCCAGGCCGCCCAAATTTTTCATACACCGGTCCAGCATATTGGCTTTGCCCAGCACTTCTTTGAACAGGTCTCCTTTTTTGGCTACCCGCTCCAGGGTGTTGTGAATGGTGAAGGCCTTGGGGTCTAATCCATGCTTCACTTCTTTCCATTCCAGGGGCGTACTGACCGTAGCGCCAGGTCGGGGCCTTACCGAGTAAGGGGCTGCCAGGGTCTGTCCTCTTTTATTTTGCAGGTAATCCAAATAGATCATAGCCTTACCCCTATGGGCCAGGGAACGCTCCAGGGTGGTGGTGTCGGGTAACCTTTGCTGCACAGTCGTGGCCACCAGGTGGGCAAAGTCCCGTATCCTGGCGTAGTTGAATTTAGCCTTAAAGGGAACGTATACGTGTAAGCCGGTGGCGCCTGAGGTTTTGCACCAGGCCGAAGCCCCGGCTTCATCCAACACCTTTTTAACCATCAATGCCGTGTCCACGACCTGATCGAAGCTATTGTCCTCGGATGGGTCAATGTCTATAACCATATAATCGGGTTGGTCCAGGTTCTTGAGCGTAGAGTTCCAGGGGTTAAATTCAATACAGCCCAGGTTGACCAGGTATAACAGGGTTCTGAGCCTGTTGCAGATGATGTAGGCTATGTCCTTTTCTGCGCTGTCGGAATGCAGGGAAACGGTCTTGACCCAATCCGGTGCATTTTCTCCTGCATTCTTTTGAAAGAAACCCTGGTCTATGATCCCATTGGGATTACGGTGTAGGGACTGGGGCCTGTTCTTCATATAGGGAATGAGGGTAGGATAGATGGCCTCATAATATTGATAGAGGTCTTTTTTGGTAATATGTTCCTGGGGCCAGAATACTTTCTGAGGGTTGGTTAAAACGGTTGTCATATAACTTCTTTTGGCGTTTTATCGATACGTAATCCTACAAATACGGGATGTCTGAATTGTCCAAGACTGGTTTTCTCGGTGAAGCGTATGGAACAAACCAGGCTTGGCCTGATCCAGGTAACGGACCCTTTGAGGCCTGATCCCAGGGTTGCCAGGGGAGGGGTCTTACGGATCAGGGGTTGCATTTTTTTATACAATTGCTCCAGCATAGCCTCGTTAAACCCTGTACCAACTTGCCCGGCAAATGTCAGGGCGCCCCCCTTGTACCTTCCCAGGACCAGGGAGCCGAAATAGGACCTTTTGCCTGCGGGCTCGGTATAGCCCAGGATAATGGCTTCGTCTTCCTTTCTGTTTTTAATCTTGAGCCATTCTCTGGTACGGGTTCCTTCCTGATATACACTGTTGGCTTTTTTGCCCATGACGCCTTCCTGGCCTAAGGAAACGGCTTCCTTAAAAAAGCGTTCCCCATCTCCCCGTATATGGTCACAATACTTGATCAGGTCGTTGCGCTTAAGGGTTTTTTTGAGCAATTGTTTTCTCCAGAGTAGGGGTTGCTCTTCCAGGGAATGCCCATCCTTATTGAGCAAATCAAAGACTTGGAATTGCAAGATGGTATGGGGATTTTCCTTGAACTGCTGCAACAATTGGAAATGGGGTCTTCCCTTATGATCGAGGGCCACGATTTCCCCATCGAGTATGGCATTGAGCTTTAGCTTTCCCAATGCTTCGGCAATCTGGGGATAGGTATCGTTAAAGGATAACCCGTTTCGGGAATACAACCGTACTGCGTTGCCCTTCAATTCTGCAATAGCCCTGTATCCGTCCCACTTGATTTCATAGATCCACTGATCATCGGAAAAGGCTTCCCTTGTTTCGGTGGCTAACATAGGTCGGATGTAGTGCTGTAGTTTACCAGCCATAATCAGTGTTTAACCTCAGGAAGCCTTCTTTTTGCGTTTGGTGCTCAAGGAAGCTTTGAGTTGGTCCATTAAATCATTGGATGCTTTATGCACTACCCGTAAGGGGGGAGGACTGATCTTTTTGCCTTTGGCCTTTGCTTTGACGAACGCCAACAGCTTTTCGTGATA
Source organism: Beijerinckiaceae bacterium (assembly GCA_903970475.1). Classification (GTDB taxonomy): domain Bacteria; phylum Bacteroidota; class Bacteroidia; order Chitinophagales; family Chitinophagaceae; genus Dinghuibacter. Next base: position 84,561 of record CAJCIQ010000211.1, on the reverse strand, counting down.
GGTATCTTTGTAGTCTTTGATATCAAACTTTTGGGTGAGCTGATCCACCAGGGTTTGAGCCATTTTCAGTTCGGCGGGTTTGATGGAGGTGGCTGGTAAGCCAGTTACACTTTCGGGAATATGAAGGTCTTCCTGGTAATGGATTCGTTGCACCAACAACCATTCCCCATAGGGCAGTACCACACAAATATGCTGTCTGCTGCGCATCACCATAGACCCCACAGCCACTTTCTTTGATTTGGTCAGGGCCTCCCGGAGCAAGGCATAGGCTTTTGTTCCTGTTTTTTCGGGTTGAGCCAGATAGGCGGCTTCGTAATAAAGGCTGGGGATGCTGGATGCTTCACAAAAGAAATCCAGATTGAGTTCCTGGGATTGTTCCGGGGCGGCCTTTTTAAAATCAGCCTCTTCCAGAAGCACATATTTTCCGTTGAGTTTGTAGCCCTTCACCACACTGGCCCAGGGGACTTCTTTGCCACTTTGTTCGTTGACCCTTTTGTAACGAACCTTTGCGCCATCTCTGGCATCCAACATATCCAGGTCTAAGTTGGTATCCCTGGTGGCTACATATAGTTTGATGGGGATGTTAACCAGGCCGAATGCAATGGCCCCTGACCAAGCTGCTTGCATAATGATAGGTTATAGGTTAGTGGCGGCGAAAAACCTGCCAATAATATAATAATAGTAAAAAAAGGGGATATGTGGAATTCTTTCCCCTGGCTTGGGGAATTCACGACAGGCGCGGTAAAAGGCTTAATTATTTTGAAACATTTAACTATCAATCTTTTAACATGGTTTTGACAGCATTTAATGGAGAATAGCCCAATTTTGGTACGGTATTGTTAGCCTATTCTAAGTCAATGAACAAAGAATGTTAACCTATGTCACGCACCTTAGAAAGAGTCCAATTTGGACTCTTTCTTTTTAGAAGCATGAAAAAGTGAATATCCTATGTCAGCCCGTAGTAGAAAACCCATTTTTACGATTCACATGAATTTCCGTGGGGCAGATTACAGTTTTGAAGTGATACCTGAATTATCAGTTCCCACCTTTTTCAGGTATAACATTTATAGAGACGGAGAACTCGTTTTTTATATAGGAAGGGAAGGAGATACTTGGGTAGACGCCCAAAGCGGAGAAACATCACTCTTTATCAGGGCTTTAGGCAGGGCTATTACGACGCATTTGGTATAATTATTTCTTTTGCTCTGGACAAATTAGTAGCTAGACTATGACACCTAAACCTTTCCAATGGGGAATTGTAGGCACAGGGCAGGCCGCCCGTGACTTTGCAGCCGATCTTCCCTTCGTTACCGAAAGACCTTGCGCCATCAAAGCCATATTGGGACCAGAAGGATCCGATGACCTTCAACAATTTGCACTGGATTTTAAGGTACCGCAGACCTATGTTGATATGAAAGCCTTCCTGGAGGTGGCAAAGGTGGATGCGGTGTTTGTAGCAGCACCCGCCACTTTCCGTTATCCATATACCGTGCGCTGTCTCCAAGGCGGAAGGCCAGTACTCTGCGCAGCGCCCATGTGCATGAGTTCGGCACATGCGTCCATGCTGGCCGAAGTGTCCAAAAGGACAGGGGTGTTCCTGATGGAAGGCCTGCCGTTGCGCTTCCTCCCCAGTTGCTACAGCGTTTTAAGTATCCTCAAAGCTCATGACCTGGGTGACTTAATCTCCATAGAAACAACCTTAACGGAAATGGGGGAACTGCCCCTGGAGTCAGACCTGGATATTTCCAAGGTTGCCTCTTCCCAAGACCTGAGTGCCTATCCTGTTTTCCTGAGCTTATTCTTACTGGGTAAACCCCGATCGGTAAAGGCAGAGACCTCCTTTAAAGAGGAGGGGTTCCAGGAAAACACCATCTGCCATCTTTCATTTGAGGGGGGTAAGAAAGCCCGGTTGGATTTACGCCGCATGGTGGCAGATGGCATATCCCGAAAGGAAAATCGGGCCATCATACGTGGTACAAAAGGCACCATTACGATGAAGGACCCCTGGCATGGACGCCCGGAGCAGATCCAGATTACCCTTAAAGATGGGAGCGCCCAAAGAGAATTTCAATGGGAAGGAAAAGGGATGCACTTTGAGATAACGGAGATGTTACGTTGCCTCCATGAGGGTAAACGCAGTAGCGAATTAATGCCGCATTGGTTGAGCCTGCAACTCGCCTCCGTGTTAGAGGAAATCCGGCATCAGGTGGAAAAGGAAGAAGATGGGGTGTTGTTAACCATGTGAGCAAACACAAGTCACCATCGCCGCGCTCGCAGCCGCGCAAGCCCTAACTGAAATCCCGGTGAAAGCCCGACAGTCAACCCTGCGCTAGGCAAGGACGTCTTCAGCTATCCGCCGGGATGACAGTATCTTTGGAAATGCGTTCGACAATCAACCCTACTCAAGGCAAGGACGCGGTTACATTCCCTAATGGCATCTCATGTGGGTGACGGATATTTTTCTATGTGTCCATTTCTTTTAATCTCAATGATCCTAAAGTGCAGCATAGCTATTGGTCCGACATGGTTCGCCGTAGCGGATGTCTTTCCGGGTCCTATCTGAAGACGCTGAATAGCCTTCCTTACTGTTGGATAAATTGGATTTGTGAAATGATCAGGTCAGCAGCGGCCAGACCTGGGGAATGCACCGTAATGTGCCATTCCACCGTGCGCACAAAGATAGTATTTTGACTTTAAAAGTGGAATAATATCCGATCAAAATGAAGGACTTCACAAGCCTGGGTAGAATGGTTTAATCCCACCAGTCCGTGTACCCCCGTTCGTATCCTCAACATGGATACGTCACAAGTGTCCGTACCAGGTTGGACGGCCTTGTTTTGCGTCCGGGCTGCAGGAGCTGAAGTGCGCTGCCCGCCTGACTTTTCCCTTTCCTGCATGCTGGATTTGCGGAAATAAAACATCCACCATAAGGGGCCATCTTTGACCAGGTAATTGTAGAAAAAAACAGGGATCAGCATGGCCAGGAATATTCCTAGGAATAATACGGCATACACGTCGTGAATGTGTAGTTCGTACACCAGGAAATTGCGCACCAAGGCCGCCACCATCACGTGTATCACATATATATACAGGGAGTGGTACCCGAAAATCCTCAGGAAATTTAAGATGTTCCAACGCTCCAGCAGCCCAGCACATACAAACATGGTGGTGCAACCCACCAGGGAAATACCCAGTAGGGCAGGTGCGACCACGTTTGCATGCATATGCAGATAGTAAAATTGCGTGGCGGCAAATGCCGGGGTGACGATGAGCAAACTCCAGGGATTATGCATGAATTGCTGAAAGCCCTTGGAAAAGAAGAAATGCGTCAATACATCCCCTATGGCGAAGTAAATATAAAACCGCATCCAATCGGTGAACATGCTCCAGTGATCGATGTTGGTGGTATTGAAATAGAACAAGAACAAACCTACGCCCAGCACAAGTTGCGCCCAGGACGGGATTTTGAGGTATACTTTGGTCAGGGTATATACGAGGGTTGCATTGAACAGGGCGGGCAGGTACCAGAACTGATCCAGTTTCTGAGGCTGGTAAAAGATATAGCCGAAGTCTTGCCAGGACCGGGTTGCGTTGGCCTGGGCATGAGGAGCCGCTACCTGAAGGGCAATCTGTATCGTAGCCCAGATCAGGTAAGGATAAATCAGGTATTCAAAGCGGTTGCCGAGGAAAGCGGCTGTAGAACGTTTTTTCAGGCTGTTTTGTAGAAACACCCCGCTCAGGATGAAAAACAGGGGCATCCGGAAACTGTAAAATACATTATTTGCATTCCAAATAAAATCCGGGATCAGGGAGATATGACGCACGTTGTCTACGAACAAACCACTCCGGTCCATACCAATGAGAATATGGCGGTAAACGACCTGGAAAATGGCTATGCCTTTGAGGTAGTCCACCCAATGCAGGCGGCTTTGTTCCAAAGCCGGTAGGTTTAATCCTTTTGATATCCAGTAAGGGGCTCGCATCGGTAGCTAAGGTTGTTAAGCAATTAAGGAAAATAATGTGTACTTACTTCATTGGGTAGGGAGCTGCTGAACACCCGCAGCGCGGTACGTAGTGAGTCTGCATTATGTGCCTGGATCGTATAAAAGGATACGGATGCGTCTCCGCAAATGACATTATCGGGTATGGTCCAGCTTCCCACTTTGGTCCAACGGGAAAGCAGGGCCGGATCAAACCAACTATCGTAGACCACGGCAACCTGTACCCCTTTTTGGTGTACCAGGGAGTCCAGGAAATCGGGATTCCACCGGTGGGTCATCCTGGCCCTGGCTACGTCTATATTCCCCAATCCCCATAAATCCACTAAGGAGGAACTGCTTTCATAACCTATGGCCCCAATATCATTGGCGGCTACCGCCGCATGGGGATAGTATTGGTTTAAGAATTTCCCCATTTGTTTTTGTTGTTCATAGATGTTCAGGCAGGCCCTGGTGGCTTTAGTGATACCGGCGGAGCTGCGTAAAACAAGGGGCAACAGCAGATAACCAAACAACAGGACGGCCACGCCTTTAACCAGCAAGGGGGAGTTCTTCCATAGGGAAGGGCCCAGCTTAAAGCAAAGGATGGCCGTGATGACGGTGGCCATCAGGATCAGATAGGCTTCATACCTGTAAAACCAACCCGTGGAGGCCAGACACAAATGAAGCAGGACGGTGCCGGTCAACAGCAACAGCAGGTACCCATACCTCCCCGTCCAATCCCTGGCAGTCCGAAATACCAAAAAGCAGAGCGGGATGATAAACAACAGGCGTTGGGTCGCCACGCCGGTAATGCCTTGTTTGGACAAGGCCAGCTTATCGGTCAGTATGCTTTGGGCTAAGGCACCCAATCCATCGGAAGTGCCTGATTTGAGCAATATGGAATTGGGTAAAAAGTAAGATCCTTCAGACCAGGCATAGATCCCGAAAAGGACTATGGGCAAACTTCCCGCTATGCCCAGTTGGACAGCGGCCCACCAGTGCCCCTTGGTGGCCAGCAGGGCCATGGCAATGGCGATAAGAAAAAGACCTTCATAACGGGTACCCACCAGCAGGAAAGCATACAATAAAAAAGGCCAGGGGAGACCCATGGTTGCATTACGCCGGTTTTCCATCCAGCTTGCCAGTCCAAAGAGTAATAGAAAAGACCATAAACATTGGAAGGTATGTTCCATACCGGAAATCACCAGGATGGGTAAGGGCGTGAATACCATCACAGCGATCAGTATGATCCATTGGGTAAAGGGCGTCAGTCCTTCCTTGTTCAGGGTATGGCTAATGACAGCCAGCAGCACCACTGCCCCCAGTGCATTCAACACCAAAGGGAGTAGGGAATGCACCCCAATGACCATGAATAGTAGTCCCAGGGTCAGGGTGTAGAGGGGGGAAGAAGAAGCGGAAGCAAAGATCCCGGGTTGTATACCCCACGTGTGATAGCGCGCCAGGTTTTTAGCCAGGGTCAGGTGTATATACGTGTCGTCCAGGGGATAGCTCCACTCGCCATGGCCGGTAAGGCTTCCACCGGTACGGCCGGTAAGGTTACAATAAAATAATCCCACCCACCCTAGTAACAGGAGGGCCGCACTAACCCAAACCCAGGTGCTTCCCTTACGGAATGCCTGTACCTGTGCGGGACGCTTGCCTTCACGAGCTATTTGCACAACTTCCATGGTTTTGAAGTAATGTCTATTGTTTCAGCGCCTCTTCCAGGGTCATGCCCAGGTCCTGTTCCAGTTGTACTTTCACCTGGTCAGCCTGGATTTTATATTGCAACTGTTGCAGGACGGTCGTATTGAATGCCTTGGAGGCATCATTGTATTCTGTGATGCTCACCTTCCCGTCCCGGAAATTCTTTTCCGCTTGCAGGAAAGCGGCCTGCTGGTCGTTTACCATAATATTCTGAACAGCCGCTATGGACTGATAATTCAGGTAGGTGCGGTATTTACTCTTGACATCGGCAACAATAGCCCGTTCTGCCTCCAGTCGGTTGTCTTTGGCGATGACCTGGTTTTCCCGGGCAATTTTGATTTCAGATCCCCTGCTGAAAATGTAGCCGATGGGGATGGTCAGTCCGAAAAAGTATTTGGGGTACACGTAAGCGGCTGGGCCCGTATTATGAGAAAAGTCAAGTTCGTTGTAATTGAGCGAAAGGCTCAACAGGTTGAGCCAGGAATTTTTGGCTTCGCTCAGTTGGTGATTAGCGAGTTTCACTTGATGCGTGGCGGCATCGAAAGAAGGGCGCAGCAGTGCAATCTGGATAAGCCTTGCTTCTGTACCGGCCGTATCCATCCTGGCCAGGGATTGGCTGGCTTTTATGGATTGCTGGGCGCGGAGGGTTGAGATCCCTAAAACCAGGCTAAGGTTGAACAGTAGAAAATAACTCAATTTGTGCATCGTTTTCATTTTTGTACTTCGAGCCGTTGACGGGCTGTTCGAGCCGCACCAGTATGGCGATAAGAGGATAATAAACCACAATGTCAGACAGGTCCCCCAATGCCTCCTGGGTATAGGAAGCAACAAAATAACCAAATAACAAGGCTCCACAAGCAGCAGCCCGGTATTTTTCTTGGGGATCCTTATTACGAAAGTAGCCGCGTATGGATGATCTCATAATGATGAAATACAGCCACAGGACGAGAATCAGCCCTATCCATCCTGTTTCCAGGGCCTTTTTAAGGTAATCATTATCCGTGGGGAATCCTGCCAGATAGTGCCCCGGATTATAGTCGAACCCGTGCGTGCCGGTCGTATACAGGCCTCCGCCGAAGGGGTGAGCCCAGATATAGGGTTGTATGTATGCCCTGTTCCGTTCACGGACCAGGTAGGATTCATCATGGGAACCCTGAAAAGAAGTCCTGAACCTGTTGAGGGCGTAGTTACTATAAATGGGTAAATAAAGCAGGAGCACCAAAATGGCAGCACTGGCTAAGGCAAGTATGCGGGTACCTTTCTTATTGAAGGTGAGTAACACGAAGTAACACAGTCCGGCGATCAGCATCAGGTTGGACGTCCGGGTTCCGGAATAGACACCGCCTAATATCATGGGTATACAGCCCAGCCTTAATTTCCAAGCTTCCCAGCCTTTTTGCTGCATGGATAAAACCAGGTAAAAAGTAGCCGTGCCGGACATCAGTAACCCGTACACCGTAGGGCCGGATAAAAAGGAGAATTTGCGGAATTCGCCGTTAATGCAAATCAAGGCAAAACGCTGGTCCTCTGCCATTACCCAATTCCTTTCAAATCCAAATAATCCTACCGCCTGCTGGACACAGCCATACAGACCCAGGAAAACACAGACCCAGAAAAGGACATTGATATAGCCTTTGATACGCGCCTTGTCCCGGAATATATCGTAGGCAATAAAGTACAACATATAAGTGTCAATCACTTTGCGGATGGTTTGCCCCCATCCCCCTAAGGATTTTTGTTCCCAGTTACCGGCTTGTAACGTTATATAGGCACCCATCAGCAGGAAGGCAATTGTTACCGGGGATTTCATCCATTGGTTGATCGTATCTTTTAAAGGAACACGGCGGATAAAATAACCTAAGAGTATGGCCAGTATCAATAAATCCGATAGAATACCTACCGGAAAGGTATCCATACCCGGTAACCGGTTCAGCACGGCAGAAAACATACAGTAGACCATATTGATCACTATACCTGCGTAAGGATTGAGGATACAAACCACCATCAGGGTGATGCCTATGATGCAGATGGTAACGCCCAGACCAGCCAGCAGTTGCACCGCCGTGAGGTAACCCAGGCCCAGGGCCAGGATAATGGCCACCAGGATATGTACCCACTTCGGCTCCTTATGCTGCAAGCTTTCCAGGTATATTCTTCCGGACTCCATCAGGGATCAAAAAAAGACATTTTTAAAAAAGAAGTAGATCATGATAGCGGCGATGACCCAGGTGGCAAATTTCTGATGGAAAGTGTGTCGTTCCTGTTCCATATAACCTGTTTAGAGTACGTTAACGTTTTCCAGGTCTACCATGTTCAGGACGGCCCCACAGAATTTACCATTGAGTTGTTTATAAAATCCCAGGGATTCCCTGTCGATCTGGCGGATGGCATTTTGGGCTGAGAATATGGCGATCACCCCCTCTACGTGCTCGGAGAGCTCCTTGGCGTCAGAGAAGTCATTGAGGGGAGGCCCTTCCAAAAAAACGTAGTCGAACATTTTGGTCAGGGTGCTTAAGTGTTGAAGGAGGTTTTCCCTGGGCAGGATTTCTGAAGGGGTATAATCACCGCCTTCACAGCCGATGGCGTATACACTGCCGGGCACAATGTCCGAAGCTGCATTGGTGATGGTATCCATCAGGGATTGATCATTGCTGTACCCATCGAGTTTTTCCAGATTGGGCTTTGCGCCCAGTTGTACCGTCAGGTCATTGTTGCAAAAGTTGGTATCCAGGATGAGGATGCGTTTTTTGCTTAAGGACATGGAGTAGGCCAGGGCCTGTATGAGGGTTGTTTTGCCTTCGCCCTTCCTGGTGGAAGTGAACAGGAAGACCTTCTTGCCGCTGTGTTCGATCTCATAGCGCAGTTTACGCAGGAGTTCCCGGAATACATTTTGGCGGTTATGTTCCAGATTGTCCTTGGCATCAACTTTTCCGGCCACCAGGTCAGACAACTTCTTTTGTTTGAGGTTCATGAAATTGATCATGGAGATCAGTTTCAAACCCACGGTTCTTTCAAAGTTGTTAGGCGTCTTTACAGAGCTGTCCATATAAATCAGCAACACAAACACCAGCACCACTATGGTAAAGGCGCCGAATCCGGCGCCAGCGGTAATGATCAGGGTTTTGGAAGGCTCAGGTTCTATGGCGGGCTGGCCCAGCAGGATTTGTTTGAAGTTATTGACCGAAGATGAGTTCTGGTCCATGGCGTCGTTATAACGCTTTTTAGCATCCAGGTATTCCTTGTTGGCCTGTTCTTCATCCTTGAGCAGCCCCTCTACTTCGGCACTTTTGGATGAGGAGGCGATCAGGGAATGCTTAATGGAATCAATGGTTGCCTGGTGTTGGTTGATGTTCGCTGTCGCCGCGTTCAGGTCCACCTGCAGCTGGCCTTTACGGTCAGTGAGGTCTGCCACAGAGCTGGAAGCAGATACGGCGCCTGTCTTAGCTGCGGCGCTAGGTGCTGAGGCACTTTCCACCTTATTGTTGTACGCTGTTTTAAGGCTATTGTACTTTTCCAGCAGCTTGGGATCCTTGGAGCCGGAGGCTATATAGTCGTTGTATGCGTTGTCCCTCTGCTGACGGAGCAGAATGATTTCGTTGTTGTAGGAAGGATCATTGGGGTTGGTGCCGGAAGTAGCGGTGGAGGGCGCATTGGCCGCTGTCAGGCGGGTATTGACGTCCTGAAGGGAATACATCAATTTGGTCCTGTTTCCCTTCTCTTCTTCCAGGGAGGTTTCCAGTTCCCGGATCATATCGAACTTACTGGCGCTTTCCGTACCCACGTCTACCAGACCTGTGTTCCTGAGGGCTTCATTCTTGGCATCCCAGTCGGCCTTCTTCTTTTCCACAATGGAACGCAGGGTGTCTATGGATTCGGAGGAACGTTCGCTGCGTATGCTCTGGTAATAACGGATGAACTCCTGGAAGAGCTGGTTTACGGTAAAGGCTGACAATTCCGGGTTTTCACTTTCATAATCGATCTGGATATAATCCGTATGCTGCATACGGTAGACGGCCAGGTATTTGGTCAGGGACTTGTAATCGTACTTGTACACATTTAGCAACTCCAACAATTTCCTTTCTTCCGGCAGGTAAGAAGTGAGCAGGCTCATGGTCTCCCACTTTGTTTCCAAAGTCTGGGCGGCTTTAGCCATGTCTATACTTTTTACCAGGGGCAATTGCTGTTCCCTGTCCGTCAGCCTGCGGAAGGGCCGTGGGCTGCTCAAATCGTGCAAGAGCAACTTATACCCTAGCAGGCTGACGACGGTGGGAGACATGGCGGTCACGGTCACGTTGTTGAACTTCGTGTCCGCTTCCATAAAATTGTAGCTGTCCGGATTGACCCTAACATCCTCAGAAGTGGTGAAACCTGTTGAGAATTGAGAAGTAGAACGGTAGAGCTTCTTGTCGTCCCTGGCTACCAAAAAGGCAATCAAGGCCGCGGCTACGGAAGTCCCTATGATGATCCATTTTCTTTTCAGTAATATTCTGAATAAATACGCAAAATCCATTTGTTCTACTTTATTAGGGACAATCCGTCCAGTTTATTGTTGTTTAAGCAACTTGATCACTTTGGTATGTGCTACACTTCCGTTGGTGGCTACCTTGAGCATGTATATACCAGCGGGCAGCACATTTCCACCTTCCAGTTTCACGGTGATATAGTTGGCGCCGGCAACGAGGTTTTTAAACTCACCGGCATATACTAAGGTACCACTTACCGTGTACAGTTGTATCAGGGCATTATCCCCGTTTTCTGCCACCGGCACCTGAACGGTTACCGTGGATTGGAACGGATTGGGGAAAGCCTTAATGGTCGTATCTCCGGTGGAGGCCAGTGTTTGTTCCACGGCTACATCAGAACCAGATCCGCTGCCCGTTCCGGTCACCGGCGCCTGGGGTACGGCATTGCTGTCGGCGGTATAGGCCCTGATGATCATGGCGTTAAGGATACCATATTCGGTGCTGGGTGTCAGCGGTGCAACGGAGATGGAAATATTTCCACTGGCATTGGGTTTAATACCTGAGGCCGTTACGGTTCCATTAATATTCTGTGAAGCATTCAGGATCACGCTCTTACCATTTACCGTGAAGCTGGTAGAAGCAGGGGCCTGGAAGTTGATCGAGTTGAAGAAGGTCACGTTGTAGGTCTTCTTGAGGTCCAGACCCGTGATGTTGAATCCACCCTGTTGACCGGCAAACAGTACATAGCTGTCCACGGCAACGATATCAGGAACGGCTCCGGAGTTGTTACCGGTTTGCATACCCTGGTTGGTGGTTCCGGCCCATAGACCTGACAATACCATGGTCCAGCTCACTGGGTTACCCTGATCGTCAAACAGGCTGTTCCAGGTGGTTCCGGTAGCGGGTTGCTCATTCATGGGGTTCCAGGGCAATCCAGCCAGGTTCAGGTTGGGTTGGTTGAACTCCATGTAGACGGCGTAGTCACTGGTGGTGGCCGCTATAGGGTTGCTGTAGGTAGAAGGCGTACTTCCTTTGACAGCCCTTACGGTGTAGTAGTAGGTCATGTTGGAAGTCAGGTTACTATCGGTGTAAGCCGTAGTACCTGCTGCCAGGACTGCTATCCGTTTATAGGTATCGGTAGAATCCGTAGTCCTCCAAACTTCCTCTCCTGTTTCGTTCCAGGAATTATCCTGCCAGGCCAGCATGACCTTGTTACGGGTTACACCGGTGGTATGCAGGTTGGAAGGACCTTCAATGGTCAAGGTATTGGGGTTGAAGCCTTCAATGATCAGGTCATTCCAGTAAGCGGCTTGGGCGGCGGAAGACTTGGTCATACCGATAGACACCGTACCGTTTGCCCTGGCCGTGATGTTGTTGTATTGTACCAGGTTGGTCAGGTTATAGGCCGGGTTGATGCTTTGGCTTTGGCCTTCATTCAGGGTGAAGGTGGTGGGCCCTGAAACACCCCAATCGGTACCACTGTAAATCTTGAAGTTGTAATTGGTACCCGGTGTCAGGCCGCTGATCTGTATCGAATCGGTCTGAGATCCATTTTCAAACAGGGTAGAGCGGAGTACAGGGTCAGGGAAGATGCCTGAGTTGTTACCCGTTTGTTCCCCTACGGCGCTGACGCCTTCGAATTGGGTCTGGAAGGTCAGGTTCAGACCGGAGTTGGTGTTGGCATCGTTGAGCAGGTTGCCTTGACCATTACCGGCGGCTGGATATACGGTGATGTTGTTCCAGGGCTGAGGTCCGTTATTGACGCCATCAGAGAAGTGAACGTATACCGTAGAGATCTGCGGATTCTTCACCATGATGGAGAAGGAAGTCGTACGTACAGAATCTGCAATATCCGTCATGGTAATCACGGGTGTGCTGTAACTACCCGTTGTGGAATCGGGGGCATTGACGATGAGGGTGCCGGTGCCGTTTCCATTGTCGGTAAAGTTGGCAAAGGCAGGCAAGCCGCTGGCTTTCAGGGTAATGGTGTTACCTGCACCACCCGTGGTGATCACCTGTACTGTATCGTTGGTACCCCAATTCAGGCTGATGTTGGATACAGGGATCAGGTTGGGCACCCTATCAGGTGTGGAAATGGTGGCCACGTTGCTCCAGTAGGAGTATCCGTTGCTGTTCACGGCCCTTACCTGGTAGTAGTAAGTGGTGAAGCCCAATGTGCTGCTATCGGTGTAGGTCACTGCCTTAGCCCCGGCATCCGGCAGGATCTGGGTCCAGGGTCCGGCAGGGTTGGTCGCTCTCCAGATTTCGTATCCGGACTCGTTATAGGCGGAATCAGACCAGGTTAGAACTACCTGGGGCGCAGTTGCACCGATGTTGGCAGCCAGTCCATAGGGACTGAGCGGTTTGGTTCCATCATTAAATTCCTGGGTGATCACCATGGCGTTCAGGACACCAATGGGTGTTACCCCGTCGTTGGCTTTGGTGAGGTGGAAGGTGAGGGTACCCGTTGAGTCTGGTGAAAGGTTGCTCAGGGTTACGGTGTTCTGGGTATTACCCTGCACATAGAGGGCGGCGGACTGTCCTTCTGAGGCATACACAGTCGTTCCGTTGGTAGATACATAGTTGTAGACACTACCTCCGTAGAAGGTGACGTTATACAGCTTGGTTTTATCCAGGCCGCTGATGGACGGTTGTATGGAATCAGGCATGCCCCAGTCGTCCGTCTTACCGAAATAATAGAGATCGTGTTCAACCAGGTCAGGGAACACGCCGCTGTTGTTTCCTGTTTCAGGTCCTGACTGAAGGGTAGCCCAATAAGTGGTGTTTAAGTTAAAGGTCCAGGGAGTGGCTGCTCCTGTGGTATCCAGGATGGTATTTAAAGTCGGACCATCGATATTATTCCATGGATGACCCACGCTGTCTCCGCCATTAATGCGCAGATAAGCGATCCTGGTCGGGTTGGAGAACACCACTGTCACAGGGAAGGTGCTGGTCGTAATGCCACCTTGGTTGTCGGTAATCGTCACCGTTACGGTATAGCTACCGGTTGCGCCGAAGGTGGGGGTCAGTTTCAGGGTGTCAGAACCATTAGGGCCAGTGGCCAGGGTGTAGTTATTGGGTACACCGCTAACGGCAAAGGTCATGTTGTCTCCGCTGGGGCTGGTAGCCGTCAGCGGTATACTTAAGGAGCTTCCTGTATTGATGCTCACAGGAGAAACTGTCGTAAACACAGGAGGGTAATTGTTGTTTACCGTCAGGGTAAACGTACTTACCGTCGTTCCACCGTACCCATCACTTACGCTCACGCCTACACCGGTATAGGTACCGGCATTGCCGGCAGCAGGGGTCAGGGTCAGGGTTGCCGTGCCATTGTGGTTGTCTACCAGGGTGGCCCATCCTGTAGGCAGATTCGCGCCTGTAAAGGTCAGGGCGTCTCCGTCGGAATCCGTGGCATTAAAGGTTAATACCGTGGTGGTTCCGTAACGGATCGTCTGGTTGGGGGTAGCAACTACCGTAGGGGAGTGATCCAAAGTAGTGACGCCCGTAGCATGGGTCCAGGCAGATGTACCACCTACGCCGGTAGCCTGTAACTGGTAATAGTATGTTTGGTGTCCGAATAAACCACTATCCAGGTATTTGGTGCAGCCGCTGTTCATGACGGTTAAATACTGGAAGTGCAGGGAATCACCTATAGAGCGGTTTAAGGTATAGGTACTGATATAAGAAGACGTGTCTGTCCAGGTCAACTGGACCTTCGAAGGAGTGGGTGATGTTCCGGTCAGGGTGGGGGTTACCGGCGCAGCGGGTAAGGCTGCTGTGGTCGCCGTCCAATTGGGATTATAGAAGGCTGAATCCGGAATGGCCACAGAAGTAGAGCTACCCGGAACTGTCCAGGATACATTCAGGGTATATCCCCCTGTGCCCTGGTCATAAGTTACATAAATCGGATAGTATTGACCGGCCGTCAGGTTAATGGTGCCTGTTTTGGTGGTCAGGGACTGCTGGGCGTCATTGCTTACCACCTTGTAAGCAGGGGCATAGCCACCAATGTACAAGTTGGACGCATCATCTGAGCCGGTGGCAAAAGTATAGGTTCCCGTAGCGGGCGCCTTGATATAACCCCAGAACAACATACCAAAGTAGGTAGTCGCATAACTATTGGCAATGTTGAGGGAGAAGTTGGATAGTTCTCCGCTGGTAACCGGTGTATAATTGGGGTAATAGGGAATGGGCGAACCGAAGTTGGCTTCGTAATAATTATAGGATAAGCCACCCAGGGAGGCGGTGTCGAATCCGGATTCTCCCGTGCTGTTGATGGATTGGACTTTATAGTAGTATTTAGTTGCAGGAGCTGCGGTACTATCTATAAAGGTAGTGGTAGAACCGGTGGGGGATCCTACGATGACCCAGGGACCAGCCACGTTGGAAGCCCTATAGACTTCAAATCCACTTTGGTTAGTCGCATTGTTGGTCCAGGAAACCTGCACCTTGTTAAAAGATTGAGCCTGGGCTATAATCTTAGTAGGTTTGGCAGGTATGGTTCCGGGAGGATAAGCCGTTCCGGTAAAGTATTGGTTGGGGATGGATACCAGGGTGGTATTGCCATTCAATTGCTGGCAGGACCATTCCGTGGTCATGGCATAACCTCCGCCTGCCTGGAAATATTCAATGCAGATGGGATAGGTACCGGCAGTCAGGGTCATAGCGGAACTCGATACGGTAGTCGTTCCATGAGCACCATCGTTATTGACCGTAGGTGTGCCGGTTGGGGTCAGGCTATTGAACCAAAGGGCGCTGCCGTCATCGGAAGCAGTGGCAAAGGTATACGTCCCATTGACAGGGATGGTGATATAACCTGTCCACACGTAGGCGAAGTTGGAGGTGGTGGCGCTGGTATATAAGTTAATATTGGTATTGGGAGAGAAGCCGGTAGCCAGCAACTTCATAGAAGGGATGTTGCTCACAGAAGTTGGTGCTGTAGTACTCGTATAGTACTTATAGGTAAGGCCACCGTAAACAGCGGCTCCGCTCACTTGGTTGGAGAAGGGTCCTATATTTCCACTGGGGTCTACCGCAGCAACCGTAATCACGCACCATTGTCCGGCCTTAAGTCCGCTGACATAGAATATGGTATCCGTTGTTTTATAGGTAAGTACGCCATTGACATAGATGTTGTAATGGTCTACGGCCACGTTGTCGGTGGCCGTGTTCCAGCCTACCTCTATGGAAGAGTTGGTGCTGCCCAATTCCACCAGATTCCGGGGCGCCGTAGGCGGCGTAACATCCTTGTTGGTCGTAGCGTGTGCCTCTACAGAGACAGGAGCCGCACCAGAGGTATCGATGGCCCTGATGATATAATAATAGGTCGTACCTGCGCTCAGACCGGCAGAGTCTGTCCAGGCAAGTACAGAAGGAAGGGTCTGGCCCAGGTAAGTGTAGGGACCTCCTGTGTGGGTACCCCTGTATACTTCAAATGCAGTAGGTGCATTTTTAGGATTGGGTTGGGTTGCCCAGGTCAGGGAAATTTTGGTATAGCTCAGGGCGTGTACCACTAAAGAACCAGCCGCCGAAGGTGCATTTGCCCCTTGGGCGTTGATGACTTCAAAGGTGGGTGATGGGATAGAAGCACATCCATATTGAGGAATGTCGGAAGCGTAGTAATCGCCTGGCTGTGTTACGGTAAGCGTATTGGTGGTACTTAAGACCGCAGAAGAACCTAATTTAAACCAGGAATATACAGAGTCTCCGGCAGGTAAACTCATGGTCACGCTGTTGGTTCCATCGGGACCGGGAATGGCATCCGTTTGCGGATTGGCCAGGGTAATATTGGGCGTCTGGGTGGCGCCTTGAACGACAATGGCGCAAGGCGTAGGAGACCAGGCAGACCAAATATTATTACGTTCATAGCGGGCATAATATACACCTGCTGCGTGAACGGTCAAGGTATTGGTCGTAGCGCCAGAGATCAGATTGCTGGTGCTGTTTAAGGCCCATTGGTAAGCCTGACAACCAGGGGCCAGGCCCATGGTTACGTTAATGGAATCACCAGGGCAGAATTTGGTGCGACCAAATAAGGGCCAGGGATTGGCTTCATTACAAGCCAGCACAAAAGGGAAGAAGTTGGGTTCCAGCCAGGCGCTGTCCCAGGTATCGTGACCCTGGGTAGGGAATAAGGTAAACGTCAGGTCAGTGCCTGCACCATAGTAATAAGGCAATACCTGGTTGGTGGTATAAGGAGCGGGACCTGTATCTTCCCCGCCCTGGAACAACCAGTAGGGGGTAAACATGGCCGAGTCAATATAGGAAGAAGTTGTATAGTTCAGAGAGCAAGCAGACATCGGCAGTGCACCCGCAATGTAATTGGGATACAGGTTATCCATGCCCCATACGCCATATCCACCATCGGAAAGGCCGTTGAATACGACCCTGGCCATGTTCACCTTGTTGTTGGCGATCATGTAGTCAATGATATAGGTAATGGATTGCCATTGCTGCGTTCCCCAGCCACCGGTGCTCTCAGGACACACGACATAGGCATCGAAGTTTCCTCCGTCAGTCTCCGCCTGGAAAACCTGTCCTCCATGGTAGAGTTGGGTTTCGTTGTTTGTAACGGGACCAGCTTCGCCGGCTCCATGCAGAAATACCATCAGGGGATAGAGCTTTCCGTCTGCCACACCTGGTTGATAGGACAGGGGGAAGTGCACCCTGAAGGGCATGCCATTGATGACATAGCATTTCCATTCTACGGTGTTCCAGTTCAGGGATGAGTCCCTTCCCCATTTGTAGATGGTGTTGTTATTGGGCGGTACTGTAGGATTACTGCTAGAGGTGAAATCTACGATCGGATCCGTGGGAAGGATGATAGATTGAGCATTTGCCTGTTCCAGCAAACAACCGTTAAAAATTAAAAAGAGAACCAGGTAGAGCTTGTGCATCTAGACTGCGTTTTTGTGGTGAATAGGGATAAGCAGTTAAATTTGTCCTGCCTTACACTTTAGAGTATGGCAGGGTAAAAGTATAACTCCATAGTATCCCAATCCGGGCAATTGGGTGAAGTGCCTGGTTTTTTTGGTTAACGCTGGGAATTGGGAGGGAAAGCTCAGAAAGAGTGGCTATGCGCGACGCGCTTTTTCCCAGGCAGCCGATTGGGAACCCTTGATCCAACGGAAGAAACCCTGAATCACAGAAA
Organism: Beijerinckiaceae bacterium; assembly: GCA_903970475.1. GTDB lineage: Bacteria > Bacteroidota > Bacteroidia > Chitinophagales > Chitinophagaceae > Dinghuibacter. The sequence continues at coordinate 67,261 of CAJCIQ010000211.1, read as the reverse complement.
GGTTCATAAATAGGAAGTAGCGGGGCAGTTTGGCGAGTTTAAACGGACCCTTATCGGGCAGGATGGGGGATACCAAGGCCGCTATATAGAACAGGGCCTGGGCTATCCAAATGTATACATATATGGAATGAACCGCACGAGTAGGAAGGGTGGCTGCGACGGCCAGTACGCTGGATGCAATAAATGCAACGATCAGGCAAAAGGGGCTTACCCACCAGCGCATCACCCTATGGCTGATGTAGAGGTAAGACAGTTTGGGAAACCGCCATACCTTCCATAATCCACCCAAACGGGCCACCGCCTGAAATCCGCCTGCGGCAATGCGTACCTTTCTTTTGCCTTCGTCTTCAAAGGAAAAGGAAGGGTTTTCACTGGCAATGGCCCGGGGTTCATAGACAACCCTGTATCCCTTTTCAGTGATGCGCATGGAGATGATAAAGTCGTCCAGGATCACATCGGCTTCCACGGGTTCATATAAATCCTTGCGAAAGGAAAACAATTCTCCGGCAGCGCCGACCACCGAATAGAAATCCGAGTCTATTACTTTTAGTGCTGATTCATACTTCCAATAGAGTCCTTCCCCCTGACCAACGGCAGCACCGGTAGAGAGAACCTTTTTTTCGCCCGCTACCCCACCAACGGATGGATCACTGTAGTGAGCTGCCATCAGACGGATGGCTTCTTTATTCAGAAAGGTATTGGCGTCGGACGCTATAATAATAGGATGAGTCGCTTCGGCTACGGCCCTGTTGAGGGCGGCTGTTTTCCCCATACGTTCAGGTCGGTGCAGGAGCCTTACCTGACCAAAGGTGTTCAGGATATCCGGGGTGGCGTCGTTGGATCCATCGGTTACGAATAACCATTCTACCTTATCCATAGGGTAATCCTGGTCCAGGCAGTTGCGCACTTTACCGGCAATAATATCGGCCTCATTATAAGCTGCTACGATAAAGGTTAGGGCGGGTTTGTCGGCATCAATGAGGGGGGCGTCTCCGCTCCCGGCGTCCGGAGTGGCCCCTGTCAGGGAGGGTTTTTTAACGGGAGTGGGGAGGCATTTCCTGAGGATCAGGGCCAGGAGGGCATAACCCCCGTAATTATATAATATGAGTAACCAAGAGCCAAACAAGGCAATTTTCGCCAGAAGCATGGAACTAAATTAGAGCAAGTCCTCTTTCTTAAGAAAGAAAGAGGGGCTTTTTTTTAATCTGTCCAATTTCAAGCGTTCACGAGGATTTTCCCTGCGTTCACCCATTTTGATCCTCCATTACCATTTTCGTATTCTACTTTAGCCCACGAAACCGTATCCTGGGAGCCAAAATGGTCCTGGAACGGTTTTTTTGCTACCTCTCAAACCATAAAATGGATATCATGCATCAAAGCAAATTGCTCACAGAACGGTCCCTCTCCCCAACCCTGGTCTCCGGGGGCTGGTGGCCTGATAGCCATCTCCCCGGAGGTTGGTCTTTATGCCAACCTTGCTGCAACCAATTTGTTCACTGCAACGCTGCAATCTACTAACACCTATATCATGACCAAACCTACTTTGCTCCTCGTAGACGATAATGAACCCTTGTTGCGCTTGTTGAAGGCCGTCTTTGATAAATCTTATGCTGTATTTACCGCCGCTGACGGGGTTGAAGTGTTGCATTTATTGTCTAAAGGGATTAAACCCAACCTGATCATCTGTGACGTGCAGATGCAAAATATCGGAGGCTTTGAATTGGTTGCCCATTTATCGACCTCCATGCTGTACAGGGATATTCCCATCATCCTGATCACCGGTACCCAATTACCGTTGGATATACCCCAGGGTGGGAATGTGGTCAAAGTGATGTATAAACCTTTTGATCCGGTAACCTTGGGCGCAGAAGTCAACGCTGTGATGAATGAATCCTTGAAAGGTAACCTGGTACATAACAATACCGGCGCCCCCGCCGCTTCCTTTTTCTCTACCTCTAAATCCTAAGTGACGTTATGATAGAAACGCTTTACCCCCAACAGACCAAAAGGAACGGAATTGAATGGAAATGGCATTCCCACGCATCCGATTTGCTGGAGAAGCCAGGACGTAATCTGCTGTTGATCGGTGAGACCCCTGCTAACTATGCCACCCGCATGACGGATCAGGGGTATCAGAGCATCGTTACCCATTCTATCCACGAGGCCCGGAACATTTTGCTCCTGGATTATTTCCAAAAGGGTAGGCCCTTGCCCCAGGCCATCATCTGCGATATCCGTCTGGATGAAAACCTGATCAGTCATTTTGCCTCCTACCTGAGCGTGACCAAGGAGTATGCACATATTCCTTTCATCGTGTTGTTGCCCCGGGAAGAAACGATCAGCTTTGATCCCGCCAAACTAAAAGGCATTGACGACGTGTTTGATTGCAAGGCGAGTGAAGAAGAACTCTGTGCTAAAATTGAACTGCTTCGCAAATACAGGCATTTCAGGCTGACCCTTCCTTATCATACCAAGGAGGAACAACCGCCTCACCCGGTAACCATGAACAGGGTTTTCCAGCGTAGCCTGGATATAACCGTTTCTTCTCTAGCCCTTATTGCCCTATCACCCGTTTTCCTCGGCGTGGCCGTTGCTATCCGTTTGGACTCAAAAGGGCCCATTCTCTATAAATCACCCAGGGCTGGTAGGGCATATAAGATATTTCAGTTTTTAAAATTCAGGACCATGGTGCCCGATGCAGACAAAAAGATCGAGCAGATGAAACACCTCAACCAGTATGACGTCAGTGGTGGCAATGGCGCCCCCGCTTTCTTCAAATTGGATAAGGACCCCCGGGTAACACGCCTGGGCAGGTTCCTGCGCAAGACCAGCCTGGATGAATTACCCCAATTGATCAACGTACTCAAAGGAGATATGTCTTTGGTTGGAAACAGGCCTCTGCCTTTGTATGAGGCCCGCACCCTCACCGCTGATGAAAGCGTGCAACGCTTCCTGGCCCCCGCCGGCATCACCGGACTATGGCAAATCAAGAAACGTGGGCAGCCCAATATGTCGGTTCAGGAAAGGATTAACCTGGATATCGATTACGCCAATCGTCATTCCTTCCTGTATGACCTGCGCATCTTGTTACGCACCCCCAAAATTCTCATCCAAAAAGCAGAAGCATAGTTATGGTCCTGTGGTTGGTAGTATTGATCATCGTCATTTATTTCGGCCTTTCGGTCGCTTATCTTTTCGTGCTGACGGTAGCCGGTAGATGGTGGTATAAGAACCCCTGGACCAAAGATTTCGAAAAGCCGGAGAGCTACAGACGCATTGCCATTCTGGTACCTGCCTACAAAGAAGACGGCATCATTAAGGCCACGGCTGAAAACCTGCTGGAACAAGATTATCCGGCCATCTGTTATGATGTACACATCATCGCAGATTCCCTACAGGAAAAAACCATTCAGGATCTGAGGACCTTACCCCTTCAAGTATGGGAAGTTTCCTTCAGGCAGTCTACCAAGGCAAGATCCCTGAATGCTTTCTTCGGAAGGAATACGCAAGCATATGACCTGGCCCTGATTTGTGACGCGGACAATATGCTGGATCCCCAATTCCTGCAAAGGGTTAACCGGGCCTTTGACCTGGGTGCCCGTTGCGTGCAGGGCAAACGCGTGGCTAAAAATATGGATACCTCGTATTCCATATTGGACGCCTGCTCCGAAGCCATCAACAACCATATATTCCGCAGAGGATCCAACGCTTTAGGACTTTCCTGTAGCCTGGTGGGTTCCGGAATGGTATTCGAATACAATATGATCAGGGAGGTACTCACCACCATTGATTCGGTGACGGAGGACAAACCTTTGCAGATGAAGATCCTTTCCGAAGGCTTAAGCATTGAATACCTGGAGGATGCTGTCATTTATGACGAAAAAATTGACTCGGCTCAGGCCTTTGGCAAGCAGCGCAGGCGCTGGATTTCCGGTCAGTTTGTTTGCCTGGCTATGTATTTTTTCCCTGGTTGGGTACAACTGGCCAAAGGCAATGTGTCTTACTTCAACCTGGGTGTTTGCACCAATATGGTGCCTCCCCGTTCCTTATTGCTGGGATTTTTGCCGCTGATCGCCATTGGCGCATGGTGGGTGGATCCCAGGCTAGGTTATGCAGGGTTGGGATTATGGGGTTTGTACCTGATCACCCTGGCCGTGGCTTTGCCCAGGACGTATTACCGCAGAGGGTTGGGAAAAGCATTGTTGCAATTGCCGGGCGCTATAGGAATCATGGCCCTCAACCTGCTGCATATCCGCAGTGGCCAGAAGAACTTTATTCACACCCTCCATACCAGGACGGGCATTCATAACCAAGTTCCTTACCGTAAGCATGGCAGCTGATCAACCTTTGGTGAGCATCATCACCATTAACTACAACAATACGGCGCTGACGGTAGATCTGCTTCAATCCATAGGCTACCTTACCTATCCCAACGTGGAAGTGATCGTCGTCGACAATGCTTCCAAAGAATCACCGGTGGAGGCCTTGCATAAGGCATATCCGGATGTACGGTTGATCATGAGTCCCCAGAATCTGGGATTTGCCGGTGGCAACAACTTAGGGATCAAAGCCGCCAAAGGAGATTATCTTTTCTTTGTCAATAACGATACCGTACTGACGCCTGATATGCTGGAAGGGTTGTTGGGTACCTTTGAAGCCCATCCCGATGCGGGTGTGGTCTCCCCCAAGGTGCACTTCTATGACGCGCCAGGTACCATTGAGTTCGCAGGATATGAGGCGGTCAATATGTTCAGTGGGCGTAACGCCATGGTGGGGTCCATGAAGAAGGACCTGGGCCAGTATGACCAGGAAACGCCAACGCATTATGCCCATGGTTGTGCCATGATGCTTCCAGCCTCGGTGGTCAGGGAAGTTGGTCTGATGCCGGAAGTGTACTTCCTGTATTATGAAGAGTTGGACTGGTGCCAACAGATAAAAAATAAAGGATACACCGTGTATTATCAGCCTAAAAGCCTGATATATCATAAGGAATCCATGACGGTAGGGAAACGCTCTACGTTAAAGACGTTCTACCAGAACAGGAACCGCATCCTGTTCATGCGCAGGAACGCAAAAGCCTGGCCACTGATGGTGTTCACTATGTACTACCTGTGCTGCACGCTTCCCGTCAATACCCTCAAATACCTTCTGAGAAAGGAGAAGGATCATCTCAGGGCATTTTGGCAGGGTACGATGTGGAATGTACAGCACAGTTTAGATAAAACGACTTAACGGGTACGGATTACTACGATGTTATGGAACCCCTGCCGCTGGGGCGGGGGTGCTCCATAACGCTGATGACAATGACGCTTATGATGTTTATGAATCAAACAGGTAAAATAAAGGTCTTGGAAGCCATAAGGCAAGGGCAGGTTGGCGGTGGGGAAACCCATATCCTCAACCTGGTTGAGCATATGGATACGACGAGGTTTGAACCGGTAGTGCTCGCCTTTACGCATGGGAAGATGATGGATACGCTCGATAAAATGGGGGTGAATCATCACGTCATTCCATCCAATAAAGCTTTCGACATCTCTACCTGGAATGCGGTGCGCCGCCTGATGATACGTGAAAAAATTGATATTGTGCACGTACATGGAACCAGGGTCAATACCAATATATTCTGGGCGGCCAGGGTCCTGCGGTTGCCGATCATTTATACGGTGCACGGATGGTCATTCCACGACGACCAACCCTGGTGGATTAAAAAAGCCAGGATACTCGTTGAAAAATGGATTACGCGTGGGGTGAACTGTACGATTTCCGTATCCAACTCTAACCAGGCTACGGGAAATAAGTACATCCCTAACTTTGATTCGGTAGTGATTCCTAACGGAATTGACCTGTCGTTTTTCAACCCGGATAGGAATTTCAGGGACCTCAGGAGGCAATGGGGCATTTTGCCTGATGCCTGTGTGATTGGTTTTGTGGCCAGGATGACGGCCCAGAAGGACCCTTTATCCCTGATCAAAGCTTTCCCCGCAGTGCTCAAAGCCAATCCTAAGGCTGTGCTGGTGATGGTGGGTGAAGGAGAGCTCAGGGACAGCGCCAAGGAGCTTGTTCGCCAATTGGAATTGGAAAATAAAGTGGTGTTTGAGAATTTTCGCAGTGATATCCCCGATGTACTCCATGCCATGGACATTTTTTGCCTTCCTTCCTTGTGGGAAGGGTTGCCCATCGGATTGATTGAGGCCATGGCCATGCAGAAGGCCGTATTGGCAACGCATGTGGATGGATCCAGCGAACTCGTGGAGGATGGCGTAAATGGCCTGACGGTTCACCAGGGAGACCTCAGTGCTTTGGAAGACGGGTTGGTCCAGCTGGCAACTGATGCTGCGCTCCGGCGCAGGTTGGGATGCGCTGCCCGTATGACCATAGAAAACGGATTTGACGTGGGTAGTATGACCAGAAAAATCGAATCGTTGTACCTGGAAACCTTGCATGCTCAGTAGTTAAGGCCTGATCGGGATTCTTTATCGTTTCGTTAACCTACCCAACTTGCGTAAACTTAAGATTGCATACTTGACTGGAAATGATCCCAGGGACAAGCGTACCTGGTCCGGCACTACCTATTACATTGCAAAAGCCCTTCAGCAGCATATAGGAGAAGTGGACCTGTTAGGCCCCGTGCATATTCCACATTGGCTGGATAAATTATTCAGGGCCATAGCGAAGTCCATCAGGATCGTCTTTGGTACCGAATACTTCGCCCAGTTCAGTATTCCTTTGAGCTTATATTATGCCAAGGTACTGAGGCGTAAAATGAAAGGGCAGTCCTATGACCTGGTTTGCGCCCCTTCTTCCTCCAGTGTTGAACTGGCTTATTTCAAAACCGACCTACCCGTCGTGCTCATTAGCGATACTACTTTTCAACTGGTAGCCCACTATAATGACCCTGGCTACAAAAAGATCTCCTGGCTATCCCGCTGGGAAGGGAACTTCCTGGAGCGCCGTTCCTTAAGAAGAAGTAACCTGTCTGTTTTTTCCTCCGAATGGGCGGCAGCCTCCGCTATCCAGGATTATAAGATCAATGCCAGAAGGGTAACCGTGATCCCTCCCGGCGCCAACATGGACTCAAAGCCCGAACTGGACATCATCTACCGCAAGTTTGGCAATCCCCGCCTGACGATGCTGTTTTTAGCCAGGGATTGGGAAAGGAAGGGCGGAAATATCGCTTTTCAGGCCCTACAGCAAATAAGGGAGGTCCACGGGGAAGACGCCCGTCTGATTGTCTGCGGATGCCAGCCTCCGCCAGGGGTGGAGCACCCGGACATGGAAGTCATCCCTTTTCTCAACCGAAACGACCAGGCTGACCAGGTTCGTTTCTCAGAGGTACTTTCTACCGTACATTTTCTGCTATTACCTACGCGTGCGGACGCGTCCCTGTCTGTAGCCTGTGAGGCAAATGCCTTTGGGGTACCAGCCATCACCACGGAAACAGGGGGTGTTCCGGAAGTCGTACAGGACGGAGTCAATGGATACTGCTTACCTTACCATGCCGACGGTCGCCTGTATGCACTCCTCATATCAGAGCTATTTAAGGACCAGGAACGTTTCGAGCAACTGGTTCATTCCTCAAGGATGCGTTATGAAGAAAGGCTTAATTGGGATAGTTGGGCAGAGAGTTTCCAGGAAGCGGCCGGAGTGGCTTTTCCTGAACTGGCCAACCAAGTTTAGTCTGTATTCCTTATGATTTTAACCCCAGGATCAACCCTAACCCTTTTTTGAAGAACAGGGAATAGTATTCCCTCATGTAGGCAATGATATTCCTGGCTTCTGCACCTACCAGCCGTTTGACGACGTAGTACCAGACGGGAAGGCTTATGCCATAGGTGAACACCGAAGCAATGGCGGCGCCTATGTAGCCGAAGTGCTTTATGCAGAGGTAACTGATAAAAAGGTTGGCTCCAAGGGTGACTGCGTTGAGGATAAAGCAAAGGGCGGGTTTACCTATGGAGTTGAGCAGGTTGGCTGCCTGGTTTTGCATGGGCCTCAGTAGCCCGGTGATCATGTAGAGCTGGAGGATAGGGGTGGCTTGGCTGACGTACTGCTTTCCGCCTACCACGAGGACCACCCATTTGGCAAAGATGATGATGACCAGGGTAAGGGGTACGACAAAGCAGGACAGCAGGGCCACCATGCGTTCGTAAAGGTACTTAACCTTTCCTTCACCTTCCAGGGCAGAGGCCATGGATACCTTGGGAAAGATCACGTCAGCGGCCGCAAAGGAAGGTACGTCGATGACGGCATTGATCCGGTTGGATATGTTGTAGGAGGCCACCACAGCGGGTAATTTCATCACGCCCGCTGTCATGAGCTGGTCCATGTTGGTGTAGAGGTTAGATATCAGCCCTGAAGCAAAAATATACTTGCCATAGCCCGTGATTTTCTTAATCCAGCCCAGGGATGGGTTGAATTTGTTATGGAGGTGGGGACGGCTGTACCAATAGATGAAGACGGTGCCGGCCAATATGGAAATGGACCAATATATCGAGAGTCTTTCCAGGGCGATGGGGACTTTGAAAATGGCGTGGTAAGCAACGATGGCGAAAAAAACAACCTGGCGTACAAAGTAGCCTGCGAAAACGCCTTTGAAGTCCAGGTGGGATTGGGAGATGGCCTCCATATGGGAGAAGATGACCATGGCAATCAAACCGGGAATGAACAGGTGAAGGAGGGTGTTTAGCCCCTCCCCGGAACCTAACAATTTACTCAGCCAGGAGCCACAAAGGAGGATGAGCAGGATAAAGATTAATGTTATCGTAGCGTTAATGAGCAAGGAAGATGAAGCAATCACTGTTTTTTGGTGGGTATCTTGGGTGCCGGTTACGTATAGGATATGAGCATTTTTAAGGAGTCCTACTTTTGTTGTTTCGAACACAGTGGTCACTACCGTGAACAGGGCCCAGATACCCATACTCTCCGGAAGAATATGCCGGGCGAGGATCATCAGGCTGAAAAATCCGAATAGGGTGATGGAGAGCCTTTGTGAAACAGTGTAAAATGCAGATCTGATCCAATATGAAGAGAAATATTTTTTCAAAAGTTCCAGGGTTTAATAGGCCAGGTAGGCCAGGCAAACATACAATTTTATATTTGATTCATTAACTATGCGCGCAGCTCACGTTATCCTGGTCCACAAGAACCCAGCACAGGTGGCACAACTGGTTAGTATACTCGCTCATCCTGACATCGATTGCTTTGTACATGTAGATGCTAAAGTGGACATCGGACCTTACCTCTTCTTGAACCAAACGCCTGGTGTGTACCTCTGTGCCGCCAGGACAGACATTCGCTGGGCGGAATACAGTTTGGTATTGGGCATGCGTAATGCTTTGGCTGAAGCCATTTCCAGGGGTTCTTATGATTACATAAACCTTATTTCAGGACAGGATCTTCCTTTACAACCTGCTGCTCAGTTCCTTGAATTCCTGCAAACCAACCAGGGTAAGGAATTCATCACCTGCTATGTGGATCCCCTTTCGGGAGATCCACTGTCCCAAAGACCGGAAGCACTCAGTTGGTGGAAAGACGCCCATGCCCATGCCTGGAAGTATAACCTCGATCACTGGAGGGTCCCTGGCAAGTACTTCATCCAGAAAATGGCTAACCTGCTGTTGCCGCAAAGGAAGTTTCCATTGCGTGGGTATGCGCTGGCTGGACGCAGCGGTTGGTTCACCCTTTCGGGTGGGGCTCTCCGTTATGCCATTGATTTCCTGGATGCGCATCCGGAGCTGGGCAAATTCTTCAAATATGCCTGGGGCTCGGATGAACTCGTTTTTTCCACCATCCTCTATAACTCTCCTTATCGCAAATGCATTGCTGATAACCTCCTCTACACGGATTGGTCAGAAGGCAAGCCCAATCCAAAGGTATTGCGCATGGAAGACCTCAACACATTGATGGGGTCGGGAAAGTTTTTTGCCCGCAAATTCGATCCCGAAGTGGATACGGCCGTCATGGATACCTTGCGTGCTCATAGCCTTCCCGCCTTGAGTTCGGATAAGGCATAGTCACAAGCCCTTGCCGTCAGTGCCATGTAGGTCAAGGATGGATTCTGCCAGGCCGAAGAAGTCATACAGCTTCCATCCGTAATGAATACATTGGGAACATCATGCATTTGGTTATACCCATTCAATACCGAGGTACGGGGATCATTGCCCATGCGGACGGTGCCCATCTCGTGGACTGCCGAACCTGGAGCATCAAAATGCCTGTAAGTGGAGATCCCGGTCAATCCTGCGGCTTTCATCATTTCCATGGTGTATGCTTCTTCGTCTTCGCGCATGGCCTCTTCATTGGCCTGGTATTCAAAGTGTATCTTCACCAGCGGCAGGCCCCACTGGTCCTTCTGATCTTTTGATAATTGAATATGGTTTTCATAATAGGGTAGGGTCTCTCCGTAGGCGCCCATCCATAGCTGCCAGGGCCCTGGTTTGAGGAGCTTTTCTTTAAAGTCCGGACCAAATCCTTCCAGGGTGGTAAGCTCCGGCCATTCCATGCGTATACCTATGCCCTGGTATCCGAATCCCCTCACATATTCCTTGCGGTTGTTTTTATCGGTTCCCAGATTCACAAAGCGGGGAACATAGAACCCAGCCGGCCGCCGGCCAGCATAATATTGATCCTCGAATCCTTCCAGGATGCCAAAGCCTCCGGTACCGGTATGGTGGTCCATCAGGTTATGGCCTACCTGCCCGCTGGAATTGCCCAATCCCTGGGGGAAACTACGGCTTACCGAACCCAGGAGCAGGGCGGCTGTGGCGATGGTAGAGGCGTTAATGAAGAGGATGCGGGCGAAGTACTCGGTTACCTGGTGGGTATGCTGGTCCATGACCCTTACGCCTTTGGCCTTGCGGGTCGTTTCGTCGTAGAGTACTTCTATGACGATGGCGTCTGTCAGTAACGTTAGGTTGCCCGTGGACTGGGCAGCGGGTAGGGTGGCGGCGTTGGAACTGAAATATCCGCTAAAGGGACAGCCCCTCATGCAAAGGTTCCTGAATTGGCAAGGTCCCCTGCCGTTCCAGCCTTGGGTGAGGTTGGCGACCCGGGCAATCGTGATGACGCGCTCCGGGTAATGCGCTTTTATGCGTTGGGCAAACTGGGTTTCGGCGCAATTCATCTCCATGGGCGGAAGGAACTGTCCATCGGGTAGTTGAGCTAATCCTTCCGCCTGGCCGCTAATGCCCACAAACTGTTCTACATAGTCATACCAGGGGGCTATGTCCTTATACCGGATGGGCCAGTCAACCCCGTGGCCATCTGCTTGATTGGCTCCGAAGTCCAGGTCACTAAGCCTGTAGCACTGACGACCCCAGGTCAGGGACCTGCCGCCTAACTGATATCCCCTAACCCAATGAAAGGGCTTCTCCTGTATATAAGGATGCTCTTTGTCAGAAACGAAGAATTGTTTGGTGGCTTCATCATATACGGTGGACTGAATGGGATTGTCTGCTTTGTCCTGGTCCGAATTGCGCAGTCGGTGAGGAAAGTACCAGGGGCTTTTAAAGGCGGTATCGTAGTCTTTGACATGAACGATGTTCCTGCCCCTTTCCAGAACCAGGGTTTTGAGGCCCTTCCCGCAAAGCTCTTTGGCTGCCCAGCCTCCGGATATGCCGGATCCGATGACAATGGCATCGAAGGTATGGGTATCTACTCCTTTTGTATTAATCAGTGCGGCCTGTTGGACGGAATCTCCGTTGGGTGGACGCTGTGAAGGTGCCCCCATAGTTATGGTTTGTGGTTACAAAGATTTATCTGGTTGCCCAGGCTTTCTGACCGGTCTGTAGTGGTATACAGCCACGATAAGCCCCGGGAACGAGCACATAGGCCAAGCCTTGGGTGGCTCCCGTTTCGGAAGTACAGTAACCCATGACCGTATATTCTTTTAAGGTAGTGAAAAATGGTTTTGGTAAATACTTTACCTCGATCTTGCCCAAAATCCCCTTCATGGGTTGGGCCGCCTTGGCAAAATGTTGTAGTATATCCCTCTGCTGAGGCATAGAACATAGCTCAAATTTTTTGCCGTAAATATCCTGGGTCCGGTTTTGAAGTTGTTTAAGACCATCTATGAAAAGATTTCGGTCGGCTTCGCTGGAGCATTCTTTGACCATTTTTATAATAAAATCACCCAATCCACATGCCCCTGCTCCCGGTGTATTACTAGCGGGGATGATGGATTCCGCAAGGGCATCCATGGTACTTTTGCTATGATCAAGGTATTGAAGGTCAGGCTTCTTCCTGCCTTTAAACCATTCCATGCCGGTCAACACGCTTACCCCTGCGATGCCCGTCACTACTATGCTTCCGATGGCTCTTCTTCTGTTCATAGTGGAAAAGTTTTTTTACAACTTATTAACGATTGGTATGAATATTGCCGATTCAGGAAAAAAGATTTTCAGACCAATCCGATGTTCCGTTACGCTTATGAATTAACTGAAGATAAGAATGATTATAATTCTACAAGAGATCCAAATCGAAAGTCCATCCAAATATCCTAGAATATGAATTTGAAACTTACGCTATTCTTCACCGGATTATTCTACTTTTTTGGCTTATCTGCAACCTATTCGCAAACCCCCAAGTATTTGGTGGGCGCCGGTGAATATGATTGCTTTATCCTGAATACCTCCACGCACCAGGCGTATGATGTGAAATACGCTAACGTGCAACAGGTAACAGGCCCGTCTTCGATTGTTCAGATCAGTGCTGCCCTTCACCACTATGCACTGGTTGATGGTAACGGTAACGTGTGGAGTTGGGGGGAAAACCAATATGCCAACGTAGGTATTGGTACCCAGACGACTTCCGTGGCCAACCCCACCCAGATCATGACGGACAGTTCGGGTAATGCTTTTACCAACGTCGTTCAGGTTGTTGCTACCACCAACAACAATGGTTATGAAACGATGGCGTTGAAAGCTGATGGGACTGTTTGGATTTGGGGTAATACCCAGGGGGGTATCCGGGGAAACGGATCTGCGGGGGGGACCAACTCAAGGCCGGTACAGGTGACCTTTCCTTCCGGAACGGTGATCACCAAAATTGCTGCCGGTATGATAGGCATAGCCCTGGATAATCAAGGTAATGTATGGACCTGGGGGGGCTGGGGTTACTATCCTTCTCCCTGGCTGCTGGCCAGAGGCTCCAATCCCTCTGCTTATCTGCCTGCCAAGATCAACCTGCCTTCAAAAGCTGCCGATATTGCGGGTGGAAATCTCTGGAGCTATGCCCTGTTAAGTAACGGCTCCCTCTATGGTTGGGGTTGTTATACTTCTTACTTGGGCATTGGCAATAGTGGTTACATGTCACAAGCGCCTGCGTCTTATACACCCACCTTATTGGATGGACAATTGGGTTTCCCCGCTAAAGTGGCTAAAATCGCGGTCAACTGTGAAGCGTCCTACGCTATTCTCACAGACTCCACGCTCTGGGCCTGGGGGGATAATGCCGTTGGAGCTATCGGAAATGGGCAGGAACTGAATTTTGCTACCTACACCGTAAATCCTGCTCCTACAGGCGGTACCCCTACCCCTTATGCCTGGGATTGGGGGGTTGGAGAGAACCTGCAACAGAAACCTGTGCACATTGCCAATGGCCTGCACAGTTTTACCAATATATTTGGCGGCACAGGCGATGTGTTCTATGCCTATGCGGAAGATTCCCATGGTCAACTCTATTCCTGGGGTAGGAATAAGGGGGATGTTTGCGGAAATGGCATATTTGAAGGTGACATATCCGGCTTGATAGAGTCAAATTATCCAAACTCTTACGACGTACCCTGGATTACGGCTGTTGATCCGTTGAACCAGAAACTTCACTCCACCTCTTCTCCCTTCTGTGTGTCTAACGGAAGCTCCAGCTACTGCCTGAACCTGCCTATTCCCATTACGGCTCCGCCGACGGTTAATCCAGGGCCTACACAGAATATAACCACTTCGACCACGACACTAACGGGAACGGCTACCGGAAACGGAGGTTCCTTAATCAACTATACCTTATGGACCCAGGTCAGCGGCCCTACCACGGCGCTGATCACGATCCCTTCCGGTCTGACGGCAACTATATCCAACCTGACCACCGGAACTTATGTATTCCAATTGCGTGCCATAGATAATAACTGGCGGAAGGATTCTGCCAAAATCACCGTGAACGTAAACCTGGGTGCGAAGTCCAGCCCAAAAGCCACGGCCGGCACTGATCCGGCCATTACGCTTCCCCTGGACTCCGTTGCCTTAAGTGGGTCTGGCTCCGATCCCAACAGCGGGGGAACCATCACCGCCTACCAATGGTCTGTGGCGAGTGGACCCTCCACCTATGGCTTTTCCACCACGACTAATGCTGCAACAGAGTTCAGGAATCTGGTGCAGGGTACCTATAAGGTGGTACTGAAGGTGACCGATAATTTCGGCCTCACCGGTACCGACACTGTATTGGTTATAGTGAATGCCGCCAGCACTGCCGCTGTACCCCCAGTCACCAAACCCCTGGTGATTGCTGCCGATCCGGTAGATACAACGGTGCATCTGCCTACGAGCAGCGTTTCCTTAAGTGCGGCTGGATCTTCAGATCCCAATGGTGCAAAACTGGCTTACCAATGGAGTGTCCTCAGTGGTCCTTCTGGCTATAGCCTTTCGGGTGCCGCCACATCCCTGGCCACCTTATCGGATCTGGCAGCAGGGACCTACAAAGTGACCCTTAACATTTCAGATTCACTGAAGCTGAGCAAAGCCGATACTCTGACTATCAATGTGACTGCAGCAGGATATAGCGCTCCCACCGTTTATGCAGGCGCTAATCAGACCATCACATTACCGACGGACTCCGTGGCCCTGAGTGGGTCCGCTTCCGATTTGAACAGCGGAGGCAGCATATCCTCCTATTCCTGGACAATGATAGGAGCCCCAGCTGATAGCTATTCTTTCTCTTCCCGTACTACCGCAAAAACAGAACTGAGGGGCCTTACTAACGGAACCTATACCGTCGTCCTGAAAGCCACAGATAACTACGGTCTCAGTACTTCTGATACGATGACGGTAATCGTAAAGCAGGGCAAACCCATAGTAAACGCAGGACCTGACCAAACTATACAATTACCCTTGGACAGTGTGACCTTAAGTGGTAGCGCTACAGATTACAACCTGGGTGGCCAGATCAGTAGCTATTCCTGGGTGATGGTCGGAGCTCCGGGATCAGATAAATATTCTTTTTCCAGCCGTACATCTGCTAAGACGGAATTGAAGGTCGCGATGGCGGGTACTTATACCGCTGTACTGACGGCAATAGACAACATGGGTTACAACGCCAGTGATACGGTAGTGATCACCGTAAAACCTCAAGTGTTCACTGCCCTTAAAGTAAGTGCTGGTTCCAACGAAACGATTCAGTTGCCCCTGGATTCGGTTGCTTTGAAAGGCAGTGCTTCAGATCCCAATAGCGGGGGCGAGATTACTTCTTACTCCTGGGTGATGATCGGAGCCCCTGGCAGCGATAAGTATTCCTTTTCAACGCGTACAGTGGCTTCGACGGAACTTAAAACCCTGGCCGCCGGGGTATATACCGCGTTGCTGACTGTCAAAGATAACTTCGGACTCAGTGCCAGTGATTCGGTAGTCATCACTGTAGACGCGGCTTCATCTACCAGCACGGGTACCAGCACCACCGGGTCCAGTTCTAATATCACGCCGCTGACGGTATCGGCTGGGGGAAATCAAACCATTATACTCCCTGTAGACAGCACGTCTATGATAGCCAATACCTCTGCTGACGCAGGCGATTCTATTATTTCTTATCAATGGTCCTATATTAGCGGACCCACCCAATATGCAATGAGGAACCCGGATGCTTCCAGGGCAGAGGCTTACAATTTGACGGTGGGAACCTACACGTTCGCATTGACCGTGACAGACAACAGTGGGCGGAATGCCTCGGATACCGTGGTGGTTACCGTAGATGCTTCTATCCAGAGCCCCAAAGCTGTTATCGCCAATACCGATACGGTGGTTTCCCTGACAGACAGCTTAACGGCAAATGGCTATGCCCTGGTTGGCTCCGAATCCCTGGCCCCTACGG
Source organism: Beijerinckiaceae bacterium (assembly GCA_903970475.1). Lineage (GTDB taxonomy): Bacteria > Bacteroidota > Bacteroidia > Chitinophagales > Chitinophagaceae > Dinghuibacter. Next base: position 51,190 of record CAJCIQ010000211.1, on the reverse strand, counting down.
GCGGCTCCCTGACTTCCTACGTATGGTTGGAATTGGCCGGCCCTTCTGAAGTCACCTTGAGTGCAGCAGATAGTGCCAACACCAACATCAATGGCCTGGCTTTGGGTAACTATCTTTTCCAATTGACCGTAACAGACAACTTGGGAAGGACTTCTACGGCGGTGATGGGATTGGACGTGGAAAAAGCACTCCCTACACCTCCTGCCATGCAAGAAGCAGCTATGTCGGCACGGGTATTCCCCAATCCGGTCAGCTCCACCCTCAACGTGAATCTGAACGGGTACTCCGGTAACATCGCTTTCAGGATATACAATGCAGGAGGGACCCTGGTCCAGGCTACGAGTATTGAAATGGGCGCAGACGAAAAGACCCGGATTACCCCCATGAACATATCTAAACTGCCGACCGGTATGTATTTTTTACAGGTCGAAGGGAATGGGAGCAAAAAAGCCCTCACCTTCCTCAAAGCCAATTAGGTTCGAGGTGGAATGGGGGAGCAAAGCAATGCTGGATAGTAGTCCTTATGGTAAGCGTTCGTTTATTTAATAGGTTCTTTCCTTAAATGGTTTATAATAGCTATCCGTAGCCAATGACAACATGGGGAGGTCACCCGGTGTGTCCCCATAGGCGTAGATCTTTGTATAATAAGATAGGTTGTATCGTTTCAGGATATGCCTTACTTTTTCTTCCCCGGAGCAATTCTGCCCGGATATCTTACCCGTCAGTTTGCCGTTGCGGACTTTCAGGCGGGTAGCGATACATTCCAGGTTGTACTGCTGGCACCAGGGAAGGACCCAGTTTTCCGGAGAGGCGGTTACGATGACAACGGGGGTATTGTTTTGTAAATGCCTCCGTATCTCAGACAAAGCGCCTTTTCGGAAAAGCAAGGGTAGCCGGGTTTCGGCAAACTCCCTGCACCGGGCATTGAAGTCCGATACGGGCATGCCCTTAAAGAAAAACTCCAACAGAATCTCTTTTGCCCTATGGTTAGAAATCAACCCCAGTTTAAACAGGATCAACGCAGGGGATAGGAAGACCAATCCGGTATAATACTTAAATTTTCCCTTCTGGAATTTCAACAGCTCCGCCAAGGTATCCTTTGACGTAATGGTCCCGTCAAAGTCGAAAAAAGCAATGGACGAATGCGAGTAGGCGGTGCTCATGACTATAAGCTCATTTTTTTGAAAAAGGGTTCTGGAATCATCCGGATGGCCAACATCAGCCATTTCCAAACGGATTTCACGTAAATGGTATCTTTTTTATGGGATATGGCCCTGATCACGGACTGACCTACTTGTTCAGGACTGGCTGTCAGGGCCGGAGGTAAGTGCAGGTGGGCCGTCATGCGGGTAGCGGCAAATCCCGGCTTTACTGTAATAACGCTCACCCCTTCCTTATAAAACCGGTTTCTCAGGCCGGATAAGTAAGCACTGAACCCTGCTTTGGCGCTTCCATACAGAAAATTGCTCCCCCTTCCCCTGTCTCCGGCTACAGAACTGATGCCTACGATGGTGCCCCTTTTTAAACGGGCGTAGTCGGTGGCAATGAGATTGAGAATAGAGACGGCTCCAATATAGTTGGTGCCCAGGATGCGCTGGGCTTCCTTGAAGTCGGTCAGGCCCTTTTCCTGGTCACCCAGGTATCCGAAGGCGCAAACGGTCACTTCTGGAACATGCGCTAGGGAGGCATAGAATGCTTCATGGCTACCATAATCCAATGCATCGAAATACTGTACGGATACCTGGATGGTCCCTCTGATGCTCAGGTCGGTGGCCAACCCTGAGAGGTAATCTTTATCTCTTCCGGCCAAGACCAAATCATAGCCCCTGGAAGCCAGTTGGTGAGCGATGGCGACGGCCATATCGGATCCTGCCCCTAAGAGGAGAGCGCTTTTGGTACTTTGTGTCATTTGAACAGGGATATATCGGGCATGTAAAGAATGAAGTAAAAACTGGCTATCCATGCCAACAGCGTTAACTGAAGGAACCTATCCTTGAGCAGGAGGCGGGTTGGGGAGCCGGTATTGTTTTCAACGATGGTGATTTGCAGGTATCGGAGCAAACCGGCCAATACAAAGACGGTGGTATAGTAAAGTCTATAGGTTTTTAAACGGGCAACCGTTTCCGGAGAAATGGTATACATCAGGTAGGCCACCACAATAACGGCGGCCAGAAGTGCCATGATCAGGTTAAGGTAGTCTATATTGTAGCCTTTCAGGGAAGCCCTTAGATCCAGCCCGGATTTTTGTTTGATAACCAGGTCATCCCTTCTTTTAGCTACGGCCATGAAAATGGAAAGCAGGAACACCATGATCATCAACCATTCAGAGATGGCGATGTGGGTAGCTACCCCGCCTGCTTTCACCCGAAATACAAAACCCATGGACAAGATCAGTACGTCCAGGATGCTGATATTCTTTAAGCCCAGGGAATAGGCCAGGTTCATGAAGAAGTACAGCAGCAGGACAAACAGGAATTTATCTTTGACCATGGCTCCGAGTCCTACGCCGAGGGCGAGGCAAACGCCCGACAGGATCAGTCCGGAAGTGCCGGATACCAATCCGTAGGCCATGGGTCTGAATTGTTTTACCGGATGCAGGCGATCGGCTTCCCTGTCCATATAATCGTTGATGATGTATATGCTGGAAGCGACAAAACAAAAGGATAAAAAGCCCCATCCTGCCTGCACCAGCAAGGGTAGTCTGAACATTTCCCCGGAAAAAAACATGGGCAAAAACAAGTAGGAATTTTTAACCCACTGTTGCACGCGCATCAGTTGCAGATAGGGAATCACCGTTCCCAACAAACCTCTTTTCATGGAAGGATGTGTGACCTGGGTGGTTCCAGAAGTAAGCGGCGTATTGGTAACGTTATGCATGATGTCTCTGAGGGTGAACATTATTTTACCGGGTGATCAAGGGCTTTTCCCAATCACCTGTCTGTACATTATATTGTTTGAGTATTCGGGCCGGATTACCACCGACCATGGTATGGTCTGCTACATTTTTGGTCACTACGCTACCCCCGGCTACAATGCAGTGTTTGCCAATCGTGACCCCGGCTACGATGACAGCATTGGCGCCTATCCAGGAATCGTCTCCAATCCGGATCAACCCTGTTTCGCAAGGCTGATTTTTGATAGGAATACTAATGTCCTTGTAGCCGTGGTTAAGGCCAGAAACGCCGATGTGCTGGGCCAGGATGACATTGTTGCCGATTTCTACGGGTCCGATGATGACGCAGCCAATGCCGATTAAGGAATGATCTCCGATAAGGACGTCTCCCATGCCGTTGTTTACGCAGGCAAAATCTTCTACCATACTATGGGCGCCCAACCGGAAGTTATTGAAGGGCATGATGTCCATGCGTGTCCTGCGCCGGATCTTTGCCCCTTTCCCTTTTTTCATCAAAAAGGGGTTGAGCAGGTTCCTTACCCACCACCGGGGCCTGGCCTCACCTGCCGGCATGAGCGTACGCAAGGCCAGGCGTTTCAGAGATGGATGTTGCTTTATGTAAGCGGCAAAAGACAAATGGATAAGGTTTAGTAGTTAATGGTCTTTATTATTGATTGTGTCTTTTCTATGGCTTGTTCCAGGATGGCTACTGAGCTTTCCCAGGTATGGGTGGAGGCCAGCCTTCTTCTTTGCCCTTGTTTTTGAGGATCATCTTCGCTGAGGGCTTTATCGATGAGCGAGGGATAATCCCTGGCATTTTCAGCCATATATACATGATCCCGGAATACCTCCATGGCCTGGGTTTGGGTAGCCACGGTGGGTTTACCCATGGCCAGGTATTCATCTATTTTCAAGGGGTAGTTTCCTATGGTCACCGGATTGACCAGTTGGGGATTAATGCAGACGTCAAAAGAAGCAACATATTGTGGTAGGGATTCAATGGGACGTTTGCCTAAGAAATATACGTTTTTTAGCCCATGTAAATCGCTGTTTTTGAAGGTTTCGTCTTCGGGACCTACCAATACCAGGCTATAATCGGGCCTGGACTCCGCAATTTCCTTCAGGGCGGCTGGATCCAACCGCAGGCTATTGACGGCTCCGACATATCCAACTATGGGGTGGGGAATGTCTTTGAGGTCTTCCGGCCTTTCGTAGGATTTACCCGCATCAAATAAGGCCAGGTTGCAACCTTGTCCTATGTATAAACTATTTTGATTGTATTTGCTCAGGTAAGAGGCGAGGAAAGTTGAGTTGGCCGTTCCCAGATCTGCCTTGGCAATATGTTTGGGTTCCAACCTTAATCCATGCCTCCTCCAGTAATCCACGCCCACCAGGTTGTCTCTGCTGTAATACACATACACTTCCGGTCTGAGTAGTTCCTTCAGATAAAAAGTGCGGAAGATATCGTTGTCATTGAACAGGACAAAACGTCCAAACCCCAGGGCTTTGGCTGCCTTCTTGATGTCGGCGGCAAAGCGCCGGTTGTTGATCCGGTTGACCAGGGAAAACAGGGCCGTTGAGGGAATCCAGTTGATGGATTCCAGAATATGTTCCGGGTAATAACTCCAGAGACCAGGCTGGACCTCCAGGAGGTTGGGCGCCTTACCGCTTCGGATGTCCAGGTGCATGCGCACGTGGGCGTTGTTTTTATCCTTAATCAGGGTATTACGGTCCAATGGGGCATTTACATAGAGTACCCTATGTCTTTTAGACAGCTCAGTAGCGATGCTTTTACAATTACTACCAATATCCGTGTGCCAGGCCTGTAGCCCTACTATGATGATATCCAATCCCATCAAGACGCTCAAATTGGGTTTTGCCAGGTAAACAAAATAAAAGAGACCTAATGCAGGATCCCTGTTAGACTGCAAATTAAGTACAATGATTGGGCCCTGGGGGGAAATCGGGTGAACCCCTTGTTTTATTTAACGTGCGCTGAATTTTTCGGGTTAAACGACGATCTTCGGGTTAAACGACGAACTTTATCATACCTATGCGTCTTACCTCCCCTCATTCGTTTATATGCCGTCAGGCTGATACCCTTTTGATCATCGGGATCTCCATGATCCCACTGGTACTGCATTTTCCATACAGGGTTAATATTTTCCTTTCTTATGAAGGCGCCTGGCGCCTCTATGCCGGACAAATCCCTTACCGGGACTTTGGATTGCCCATGGGTTTTGGGTACTGGCTGATACCGGCTTTGTTTTTCAAGGTGTTCGGTCCATCCATGATGAGCCTGATCAAAGCCCAGGTATTGCTCAATATCCTGGGCGGCCTGGCCTTCCGGGGGATTTTAAGGCGGCTGGAGGCGCCCTGGGCCATTCGGTTAGGGGCGGTGCTGATATGGTGTTTGTCCTATATACAGCCGAATTTCTGGCCCTGGTATAACAATACGGATATCCTCTATGGGATCATGGGGATTTACGCTTTGCTGGAAGCCTTTGGGGCCAAAACGGGTTGGACCCGGCTGGCTTGCGCGGTGGGGGCAGGATGTTTGTTATTCCTATCGTTTTTCACCAAACAGGATGGAGGAATGCTGATGATAGGCGTAGGGGCAGCTCTGGCCTTATATGCTGCCTGGATGGGTAAGCGCTGGAACCTGGCCTTTGTCATAGCAGGGGCCTTTGTGATCATCGCCTTTTTACTCATTTTCCCCTTTACCCGTTATTCCTTTGGCTATTGGTTTAACCATGGACAAGCGCCCCATACGGCCAGGCTTTCGGTGCCGGATATCCTGGAATCTTTTTTAAATGGTTCTGAATGGATTAAATTCTATTTGCTGCTCATCATCTTGTTGACCTCGGCTCAGGTACATCAGCAGGGATGGAGGTCAATCTGGATGGACCGGACGCATGGATTGTTCTTGATCCTGACCATAGGGATCCTGGGCGCGGCGGCTGTGTTTCAGGTGACAAGTTATACACCTCCGGATAATAATATTTTTTTCCACGCATTTGCGGTGGCTTATATATTGACGGCGCTGGCGCAGTGGTTGCCGGGGATAGCTGGCGTGGGCTTGACCGCCGGCGCGCGTTCTGGTTCGGCTGACGTTGGCGCGCGCTCCGTTGTCCTGCTGCTGGGCGTCATCCTGCTGTGGTGGTCGGGATCTTACTGGAAGTACCTCGACAGGATAGGCGGGAAGTGGTTGCATCCGGCGGCTACGGCTCCCGTAGCGCCTACCGGAGAAACGGTTTCTGCAACCGGGGAAAACGTGATCAACCGCCATACCTTCATGCGCAACCTGGATACGACCTACCGGGAGGATGAGGGGACCTGGACTTCGGTGCCGGGCATGCCTTCCTTCCATAACATGTTGTTGCCTCCTTCGACGGTAGCGGGGATAGAGCGGCTCAAGGCCATGCCTATGTTCTCGGAAGCCGGCCCTCGTCCCCACGTGCTGAACATGAGTGAACTTACTCCTTTGGTCAGGGAATTAAATTTTACGGAAGATAAAGGCCCCATGGAGCCCTTGTGGTATCATTTGGGGGTATGCATGTTTAACCGGGAGGCAGACACGGTATGTGCCCGTATCCGGAACAGCGTGTACGATATGGTACTCTATGAATACGTGCCGGTATTAAACAACTTTTATCCCTTCAGGGTGAGGGATAGCTTAAGAAGCGCAGCTTATGTACAGATAGATTCCTTTCTGGCTCCCAGGCGACCCACCAATGGGTGGATCGAGGTCTTCGTAAAAAAAGCAAGCAATCGTTAGAGGACCGTCTGGTCTGGTCTGGTGTGAAACTTCTGAGGTAAGCGTGGAAATGCGTTCAGTGTAAAAAAAGCTATAGGCAGTTCCTTTGATTAGAAATAAATGACTTCTTTCAGTTCCGTAAAGAATACATCTTTTTTGCGGGTAGATACGGGGATGCAGGCTCCGTTGGTCATCACCACGGAAGGGGCTACGCCTTTGATGATTTTCATCATGTGGCGGAGGTTAACCAGGTAGGATTTGTGCACCCGGTAGAACCCTTTTTCGCTCAGGATCTCTTCATACTCTTTTAAGGACCTGGAAGCAACATAGGAAATATTGCCTACCAGCCTCAATTTGGTATAACTATCCAGGGCTTCAATGTAGATGATGTTGTTGATGTCAATCACCTCATATCCATCCTGAACGTGTACCACGATCTTGGAAAAGTTTTCAGGGATACCGTTGACATAGTGTTTAATGATACCCGTCAGTTCGCCCAGTTTGTTCTTTTTGTTCAAGCGGATTTTCTCAATGACCTGGATGATGTCAGAACCCTTGATGGGTTTGAGAATGTAATCCAATGCAGCCATTTTCAGGGCGCGCAGCGCGTATTCCTGGTAGGCGGTCACGAAAATGACCTCGAAATTGGGTTGAGCAATGGCTTCCAGCAGTTGGAAGGAATTGTTGGGGGGCATTTCAATGTCCATGAACAGGACATCGATTTCATTTTCCTTAATGTTGTTCTTGGCATCTTCCAGATTATCTGCCTGCCATACAACTTCCACACCCTCACACTGCGTCAATAAGATGTTCTTAAGGATGTGCAGATTGGCCTGCTCGTCATCTACCAAAGCGGCTCTGATTTTCTTCATAAACTGGACATTTAAGGTTTAAATAAGGAGGTTTAGGTAATTTCCAAGGCTTACAACTGTTCTTTTGCAGTTGGTATCGGTGCTATGATGCTTTATAACTTATAACGAATTAATAATTGGTATAAAAATCTTTACTACTGTTCCACTTTCCGGATATCCTGCCGACAATTTGTCTATGATTTCCAGTTTACCGGGATTGTCATCGTATGATTTGATCACATTCAATCTTTCCCGGATGATGTTGAGCGCAGTTGACTCATGCTTTAACGAACTAACTGCGCTTCTGGTTTTCTTCCATCCTGCTCCATTATCATCAACCACACACTCTAAAATGTCTTTATGAAATGAGAATGAAATCCTTAGGATGCCTTTTTCTTTTTTTGGACCCATCCCATGTTTTATCGCATTTTCCAGAATCGGCTGAATCAACATGGGGGCGATACAATGAGAATGAACTTTAATGGCATCTTCCACCTGAAACTCGTACTCAAAAGAATTACTGAACCTAAACCGCTCCAACTCCATATACCGGGTCAAAAAATCTATCTCATCTTCCAGGGCTACATAAGATTTCCTGCTGTTGTTGAGCATTTGGCGCATCAGCAAGGAAAAATCCGATATATAGTCAAAGGCCTTTTGTTGTTCATTAAGTACAATCAAATGTTGGACCGTACTGAGGGAGTTGTAGATGAAGTGTGGGTTCATCTGGGAGGTCAGCGCTTTTGCCTCCAATTCCAGCAGCCGGTTGTTATAGGCCGCCTTTTCTTTCTTCCGGTCAAATTCCTTCCTCATGAATAAGACCGCAGCAACGGCCAGCAACGCCACCAATAACAATACCGCGTTCACTATGACCCAAAATTGAGCACCCAGCAAGATCACTATACCAAAGGATGGGGTCGCAATGCCTGGATGATGAGATCCGGCCCCCAAACAGGGTATATTGAAAAAACACAATAAGACAAGCGTAATCGGCACGGTATTTGCGCAGCTTTTGCGCGTGCTACTCCTGCCCGCAGTCTCCGTTCCCTTTCTATTTGTTTGCTCAAACATTGCTCCCTGTAAGGATGAATCCATGGACCACTTAAGGAGGTTTATGGAACTACAGAGGTTAAGCTTGAGCAAGCGACTTTTATCAATCATAGTAACTTGCTACCTACATTAAAACGCATTGGCTTTTCGCGTTTTCATACGCCAACCGCGAGGCTGGACGAAAGAAAGGATCTTGGAATACGGAGTCTTCTCGGAAGGATATGGAAAATAGATGGCTTCTTCTCTGTTATTTTAAATAAAGCTAATTGAACTCTCCTGAATGGGTAACCGTAGATATACCTGTTCTAGCGTTCTCATAACATTATGGGACCAAGGTACCTTATATTCATCATACCGGCAATACTCCATAGTGGTATGTATGTTAATGGCATGCAAAACACTAAAATAGGAGGATATAGGACCCGGTAGGACTCACTAACCAAATATAGTAAATTAACCTAAACTGGGTGTGAAATTTACGGTATCACATAAATTGATTTATTTTTTGGGGATAAAGACTGTATATTAGCGATACTAAAATCCTTTATTCATGAAAATCAATTTACTCCTCTACCAAAAGTGGGTATTCAGCCCCCACCAAAAATTACTTCCCCTCATGTAGGAACAGATAACCGGAAGCATGGCTATGTAGGCCACGGACTACAAGGCGATGCTATGTTTACTATCTGCTATCTTTTCTACGAGGTATACCTTCGCTCCAATTTTTTAGTAACCGTACGCCAAAGAGGATGTCCGGGACTGGAAAAATGATTCCATGCCGGTTTGGTATTTAAGTTCAGGTAGGCTCTGGGGATTCGTTTGCTAAAACCCTAATCAAAAGGAAGGGGGAAATACCCTTATCCACCTACCCTAACCCATGACAAATTCAGGTGTTAAATTAATGACGGAGACTCCCTCCAATCAACCTCCGGATGATTGGGCGCGTGAGGTGCACATGCAGCAACTGCTGATCTCTGCTATTGTGCACGACATAAAGACGCCGCTGAGGTACTTCATGTGGACAGTGAAAGCCTTGCAGCAGGATCTCTCCAAGGGAGAGTTCCCCGCATCCGTTCACGATATGGCTACCCTCATGTATGGATCCGCAGAACGGATGCACGGCATGGTGGAGGAATTGCTACAGTACTACAGGATGCAACTGTCCGCAGGTCGCAGGATGAAGCCGGTAGACCTCTATAAACTGGTAACAGCTAAAACAGCCTTGTTTGGACCTATTGCTTTGGCAAAACAGGTGACAATAGACAATCAGGTGGAAAAAGGGACCATGATCTGCACCGATGCAGAATGCGCTTCGGTCATCCTGCATAATGTGCTGGATAATGCAGTCAAGTTTACCTTGGTTGGCTATGTGCGTATCAAGGCGAAAATAGCCGGCGCTTACCTGCAATTGGAGATTGCCGATTCAGGTGGGGGGATGAGCAGGGAGTATATAGATTGGTGTAATAAGGAAATTATTAATACATCTGGTATCCTGACCGAAGATGATTTCAGACCTCCGGGTTTGGGTCTTTTACTGGTGCGGGATTTGCTGGTCAAGGTCAAGGGAAAACTACAGGTAAGTCGGGGACAACATACCGGAACTACTGTGGTATTGGAGTTCCCGATTACGTGTTAAACCCTTATTCTAACGTACCATGGTGAACATTTTAATGGCGGATGACCATGCGATTGTCCGATTTGGAACAATAGCGTTGATCAAAGAACTGCTGGATGAGGTAACGGTTGCTCAGGCTGCCAACTTCGATGAGGCATTACGCCTTGTTGGAGAAAGAACCTTTGATCTGGTGGTATTGGATATTAATATCCCCGGAGGCAACAGCTTCCAAATGATTGACGTACTCCGTCTTCGTCAGTCAGGCTTGAAAATCCTGATCTTTACGGCATACGATGAACATTTGTACGGCTTCCGGTACCTCCAGGCCGGCGCTGATGGTTTCCTCATGAAAAATTCCAGTGAGCAGGAAATTAAGTATGCCATCCGTAGCGTCCTGAACAACGAAAAATATTTCGGCCCCTCCGTTAAAGCTTACTTGCTCGACAAGATTCATCAGAAAAAACAGGAGGTAAGTAATCCCTTACTGACCTTATCCAACCGGGAAACCGAGGTGGTCAGGTTGCTCATACAGGGCCATGGTATAGCGGAAATTGCCCGCCTCCTGCATTTGCAGATCTCCACGGTCTCTACCTACAAGGTGCGCATTTTCCAGAAACTCAACGTGCGCAATATCGTGGAACTGGTCGAGCGATTTAACTTATATAACGGAATGGGGCAGGGTAAGCCTTCCTTCCAGCAGAGTACCGGGCCACTCGGGGAAACAGAGGGGTAGGGCCTCCACCCGGTAAGTTGGCCCTTACCATCCCAGGTTCATTGATTGGCGGGCCCTCCGGTCGATTCCCCTTATATTTGCTCCAAACCGGATTATAGTGAACAAGATTTTCGCTTTCATTGCTTTTACCGGCGTTTTGGGCTTTGCTCCAGGCGCTGGCGCCCAGAACATCTGGGGTACCCTGACCAGGGATGGCTGCACCATCCATTTTCCGACAGACTGGAAGACCAATACCTCCGGGGAAATGGAAACCAGCTTCTTCCTGTTGGCTCCTGCCGTGTCTGCGCGGGACTCCCAGGCCTACCGACCCACCATCAGCCTGGTTAAAAGGGATATGCAGGGCGCCCAGATCACCCTGGAAGACTGGACCCAGGTCAGCGTAGAGACCTTGCAAAAAACCTATCCTGATGTCAACCTCCTATCTACCCAAAAGCGCTCCGATGAGGTCGGACCTTATTATAGGGTCATATATACAATTGGCCAAAAGCATATCACCCTTAAATTCATTCAGCTCTATAGGGTCAATGGGAACCATATGTACATCCTCAGTTTTGTGTGTGATGACAAGGATTATTTGAACTACCGGACCGTGGCTGAAAAGATCATGGCCACATTCAAATTCGACTAATTTGGGGTTCGACTAATAAACCATTCATGATGAAATTATACAGGCTTTTGGGGGTTGTAGCCCTCTGTGGATCTTTGACCAGCGGATTTGGACAACCGGCCCCTACAGCCGCCGACGTGAAAGCTGAATTTATCCGTTCCTGGGATGCCTACCGGACTTATGCCTGGGGCCATGACGTCCTCAAACCCGTGACCAAAGGATACGCAGACTGGTATAAAGCGTCCCTGCATATTTCCCCCATCGATGCCTACAGCACGATGCGGGTTATGGGGCTGGATAAGGAAGCTAAGGAAGTGGAGGCTTATATACTGGATAGCGTCAGCTTTGATAAGGATCTTTTCGTGAAGACCTTTGAAGTCAATATCCGCATACTGGGTGGCCTGTTGAGCATGTATCAGTGGACCCAAAATCCCCAATTGCTGGCCAAAGCCAAAGACTTTGGAGACAGGGAACTCAACGCCTTTAATTCACCCACCGGCCTTCCTTATTATTTGGTCAACCTTAAAACGGGTCAGGGAAAAGGGGCAGTTGTGAATATAGCCGAAGGGGGCACCTATTTATTTGAAATGGGTATCCTCAGTTATTATACCAAAGACCCCAAATACTACCAGGCCGCTAAAAAGGCATCGACCTATATCTATGATCACCGGTCTGCGCTCAACCTGGATGGCCTTTCCTTAAACATTGAAACCGGGCAGTGGACAGATCCCCGCTCATTCATCGGGGCCTGCGCCGACTCTTATTATGAATACCTCTACAAGAGCTGGTTATTGTTTAATGACCCTGACCTCAAAAAGATGTGGGACGTCTCCATTGCCGCCATTAATAAATATGTGCCGGAAGAAAGCGATACCGCTCTTTGGTATGGCTATGTGGACATGAACACGGGTGCCAAAGTATTGCCTGAAGTGACCTTATATGATGCGTTTTTCCCTACCTTATTAGGTATGAACGGGGATATGCGCCTGGCCGAAAAGTTTGAACATACCTGGTATTGGTTATGGAACCGCTACGGGCTGGAACCAGGGGGCTATAACTACCATACCCAGCAGGTCACAGATCCTGGGTATGACCTGAATCCGGAGATTGTAGAATCTGCGTATTACCTGCATACCCTTACGGGCAAACAGGAATACCTGGACATGGGTACAACCTTTTACAACGATATATTGAAGTATTGTAAAACGCCGATTGCTTTCTCTTCCATATCGGATGTAAGGACCATGCAACAAAATGACGAGTTGCCTACTTTCTTCTTTGCAGAAACCATGAAATATTTCTATCTCCTCTTCGGGGGCAACCCCTCTGTAAGTATTAATACCTACGTATTTAATACGGAAGCAAATCCATTCAAAAAGGCTGACTTTGTACCCAGTGAGGTGAAAAAACGGTTAGCCATTCAATAATGAAGGATTCCTAAAATGCGCTATTTTCGGATCAAACGAAGACTTAGGTTTTGGGGAATGAATGGGTGGCCCCTTTCCAGGCTTATGAAGGTATTTAAAAATTTTATGTTAAAAGAACCCTTTGCGTTGTATTTTGTTTGGGGTATTGTAGCCCAATGGGTATTTTCATTCCGCCATGAAGCCTCCCACACGTTTAAGAATCTTTCTTTTGTATTATTCTGACCAGGGAAGAGAGAGCAACTTCTACAACCTGGTGCATAACAGCAGCGCGCTAGATTCGGAGCACTACGAGCCCAAAGCTTTCCGGCAAATGCAGGGGGGCCTGGAAATGGTGGTGGATGAGTATTATACCATTTTCCATGATTTTCACTTCTATATCCTGGCCAAAGCCACCGACTTTTTGATCCATTCCTTATACTGGTTAAGGGGTCAGCAGAATGATTGGTTTACCCTGGACGAGGAGTACCCCCAGGATGTGGTTTGCAGGATGACGGATGGCAACCTGCTTCGCTTGTGCAAAGGAGAAAATGAGACCGTCGTCTTATCTTTCCTGCCTTTGGATAAAAACCATCAGCCTACCCGCATGGACCGATTCTTTGAGGGCATCACCTTCAGGAGGGAAGATTGGTTTGAGGCTGCCCGTCAGGGCCTGAGTGAATACTTTGACCTTTTACTCGACGTCACGGGAGGGTTTCCCAATGATCCCAGCTCTATGCTCCTGATGGAGTATTACGATGTGTGGAGAAATATAGAAGGGTAACTTGGGGAAGGTGAAAGAGAATTTCCAGGTAAATCCCTATATTGATCCTCTAAACATATGAGGATCAAGTGAACAACCGATATTTAAAAATGCTCGTGGGCCTGATCATGGCTGAAGCATTAATCGTATTCTTGTATCACCATTATCAACCACTTTGCGAACCTTGCAGTGGTCCTGATCCCTGTCCGCCCTGTATTTCAACCTTACAAAAGTTGATCCGGATTTGTGCGGTGCTGCCGGTAGGTGCGGTGATGATCTTCCTGGTACAGGACTATTCCCGAAAAAATAAGACCTGATTCAATACGCACTCAAATGCGCAAATTGAAACCGCCCATCGGCCTTGGCCCGTTGAATAAAATCCTGAAGAGAAGCCAGGAATTTATCGTCCCTGAGCTCGGGATCATGGAGTAAGATGATGATCCTGTCCGGCTGAAAGGTTTTTTTATCTGCAATCATTTTGTCCACGATACCCAGCATTTCTTCTCCTGTATGTAGCTGAAGCCCATGTATGGGCTTGCGTATCCACTCAATGTCCCATCCCCATATGGTATAGCCCTTGGTGGCCAACAGGTCAGCGGCTTCTTTGCCATTATTAAAGTCGTTTCGTTTGAGGCTGTCCCAACGGAAGAAGTTACGGCCTGGCAACCGCACGAAGCCATTGTCAAAGTGAAGACTATCCTTGTTACGGTCAAAGTCTGAGACTACACCTGTTGGATTTTGAAAATACTTTTTATAGTGAAGGTTGGCATGGGTATAACTATGGTTGCCAATTTCTATCCAAGGGTTGGATTGATAGGCGTGCAACAAATTCTGGGAACCGCGCGAGGCGTATACGTTTTGTCCTATCAAAAATACGTTGATAGGAATGGAATCCTGGGCGCATAAGGCGTTGACTTTATCACTGCCCGCACAAGGTCCATCATCGAAAGTGAGGTATATCGTGTAAGGTGCTTCGCTTTTCTTTTTGGTAACAGGGGCGGCTGATGCTGTTTTAAAGGATGCAGCATGGCCTTCTGGTATTCTTTCTTCCCTGGATCCAGAATCAAAAGTCATAGGCAATAATACGGTGAGGTAGGAAAGCGCGAATAGTTGATACTGCCGAACCATAACCCGAGTCATTTAGGTGTTCACAATCAAATTCAACACATAGGTATGCGGACTATGAACCCATTGGAGGTTCCTGGTTGGTTAGCGTAGGGCAGGTAGGAAATGGGGTTAGTATCGTACATTAACATTTGCAGGACTATAAAAATAGTCCAAATATGATGCCCCGCAAGCCTTGTCTGTATTGAATTTGCCCAAAAAAAGGACAAGTCGTTGATTACCCATTCAATACGTCCAAACGCTTCAGGACAAAGTTTTTTCCATTCTCAAAAAAGAGATTGTCGGCAAACTGATTGATGGTAAAGCCCTGGGGCAGCGCTACTTGGGCCAGGTTGGCGTAGGTGAGAAAATGATCTGTAAAAGCCTGCTTAAAGGAGGGCAAACTGGGGGTGGTCATGCAGGGGGAAATGGGGTCGATTAACCCATCAAAGTCTGATCCAATGCATATTTGAGTGAGGGCCAAGGTTATATCATATCCATTGCGACCCGCAATGGTGATTAAATGTAATATGTGATTCATGACATGGCGGAGGTGATAATTGCTAAGGTCCTTTCCTACAATCCCTGCTTGTTCAATTTCCCCCCATCCCAATACCTTTTCATTTTCGAAGGCTTCCCCTAACACCACGGATGAACCGTCGCCGTAGAAAACACTTCTTTCCTGATTTGAGATATATTCTGTTTCCATAGGAAAATCATCTCTGCCGTTAACCTCGTTCTCATATTCCTGAAATCCCAATATGCGCTGATCCATAGACAAACCTATCATGCCACCTGAGTGGAGGATTTCCAGGATGTCTTCATCGTAGAGGTTGATACTGGAGGCGTTGAAAGAAGGCCTGGGTTCATTACCGTATCCAACAGGCTTGCCCTGCCAAAGCACGGTATATCCCTTGGAGAAGGGCCTTTCCTGAAACACATATTTATGGATATCATTCCAGGATATGCCCGTGAACCCGGCATGGGTGCAGATCAAGGGTTGTGCTATGGGCGCATAGGCTGCATTTTGCCGGAGCAGGTATAATTGTTGCCTGGCCCCCAAGCTCATATGCTTCAAATCTATCATGATGTGGTTCTGATAGCAATGCTGTATGATTTGCACCCCTCCTGCTCCTATGCCGAAACCGGTAGGTTTGAAGCCATCATCGGATAGGAATTGCATGCCAAAAGCATGGTTGCATATAGGGGACTGCTCCATATGGGTTAGGTTCAGCGAGATGACCTTTGCCACTGCCCGCAGTTTATCGAGGTTCCCCAAAATTTCGTTTACGTCAAAGGTCTGCAACTGGGAGGAAAGGGTATGGCAGCCCTCTACACTAAATACGGCCTGGATGGTACTGCTATCGGCTAAAGAAAAGTCTTTGCCGGCATTCAGTGGTTTTAGGCTTTTGCCCTTGATGCCAAAAACAGCGGCATTGGTTAGGGCAACCCATTGCTCGTCCATCAGTATTTGGAATGGGTTTCCGTTGATGAGTTTGTTAAGTTGGGTAGCATCCAGGTATACTTTGAGGGAGCCTTTGGTGGCGCCCTGTATCAAAGAGGACTTGAGCATGTCCATCTCCGGCATGTACAGGGCCACGCAGATCAGGTTGACGCCTGTATCCACCAACTGTTCCAGGTTTCCTTGGGTAGCCAGGATGTATTTGAAATCCGAGCACCAGTTCAGCAGAAAAGGGATCTTACTTTGGTCGATGGTGGTCCAGGGACTAAGGGCTGTAAACCCATGTTGGGCGGTGCCTCCGGAGAATAAGCTTTTAAGCGTTGGATGAATATGAAAGTCGAAGAAGGACATGGTGGTCGGGTTTAAGCTGGCGGCCGGCCGGCCACCTCGATGAGATTTAATTTACTCCTCCGCTCCAGAACCAGGATCCTTCGGAGGTATAAAACCATTTGGCATTTCCGGAAATGGATTCCCCTGTTTCGGTGAACCCATCGTAGGTTAACATGGTCCCCACTGCAACAGTCGCTATGGGAGCCGTATTTCGGTTAGGACTACTTCTGATGTTGAGCCGGGCAGTGGCAGTGGCCGAACCCAATTGAAGTATTTGCACAGGAGGTGCGGCCTCGGGAGCGGGTGCTGCACCAGAGGCCAAAGCGATGAGTTTGTTCAGGTCTACCTTGTCTCCGGGACAAGTTTTCAGGGAATATATTTCGTGGTGTCCAATGATATGATCCCTGTCCAAGGGAATATGCCAGCGGTTACTGATGGCTTTGATCAGGGAACTGCTGGAGGCATACATCTCATCCGTCCAATCGCTGTCATCTTCCCCCTCGTGTTCTATGCCTATGGTGTAATAGTTGGGGTTGATGAAGCCGCCTGATGAAGTATGTTTAATGAGTCTCCAGACCGGGGCATTGACCCGGCCTGCGTGCCAGGCTGAATCCGTTTCCTGAACGTATTGATGGATGGTCCCTGTTGTTCCTATGCCGTAATGGGCCGATACCTTGGAGGCCGGATCCTTGAACCAACTATCGGTTCCGTCCAGGGTCCCCTCCATGATATGCACCACGATGGCAATGGGTTGGTAGTTCTTCCTACCCTTAAAGAAATTGGGACTGGGCTTGCTGATGATGTTCATAAGAGGTGTTTTTGCGGCTTGGGATCTGATGGATCAGCCCAGCGCATCTCCCGATTCGTCAACTGTGTTTGCTGAGTTGGAATCATTGGTCATGCGGGTATTTACCGGCTTTTTGTTTTCGTTGGTTTTTAAGGCGACATAGGTACCTGAACTGAGTCCCAGTAAGATGAGGTTGTTCTGGCATATCACAGGCATGATGGTATTGATGGGACTGCTATCCGCAGCGGCGCTACAGTTCGGACATATTTGCAGGTTATGAATATTTACCCCATCGGTAATGACCAGGTTATGAAGTACCGCATAGATGAACCATACGCCGAACAAAGTATTGAACACCACCGTCTGAAAGCGGTGCATGTTGATACCGTTGCCATCGGACAAGATATCGTAGAACAGGTTGGTTCCTGGTGTGTTTTGGCTTCTGGTCAGGCCATTGGAGATGTCCGACATATCGATAGCCGAAGATGCAGCAGTCGTCACCATAGAGATTCCCAAAAGAACAAGGGTGGAAGAACTGAAGGTGGGGGCCACGTTTTTAGTGAACAGGATGGTGATAAACGATGTCAATATGATCGTAGACCACCAGGTCAGTTGGACCCGGGAGAAGCTGTATGGCTTTTTCGTCTTCAGCGTGGAAGTGTCCCTGAGCAAGTTGTAAAATCTGTCGAGAAAGTAAACAACGACCAAAAACAGGAGGAATATACCCCAGAAAATCAATTGTTGCGTTTGATTGGACATGGTGGTTTGTATGTGTGGATGAGCAATCGCATAGGTTAAGGGTGGTAAGGTACATTAACCTTTAGGGTTGCAGTAGCGTGGTTTCGCGGTATTTTAATAGGTGTAAGTACGTATAGGCTCCCCGGCGGTCAGGCCCGGATGTATTTAAACGAGACAAACCCTGCTCAATACCGGACGGTTGGGATGGGTAAGGTTTGTGTAAGGTGAAGAAAAACAATGCTTTATAAATTGGCATTTCCCTAACTATCCGTTTACATGAGGCCAGTTATGACCGGTTTCACCATCGGGTAAAGCAGATCTACCGGGTAGACAGGCGCATTGCCCGGGGAATCGGAACCAGGGATGCAGGCGGAGCCACAGGGTATTTGCAGGGTCCCGCATTTGCCCCCCGTGTTCCGGGGATCGAGCAATTCGTTAGGGTAAGGACGGATGGGGGACAACTGAAACGAGGAAACAAAGGACCGAATAGGGTCAGCAGGCCCCGTTTTTTTCCCTACTTTTCCTGAAACGATTTGCGATGCCCGACTCCCCGTTAACCGAAAATAAGAACCTGACCTTGCCCAACCACCCGGTGGTAACACCCCTGGAACATATTGCCCTTTCCTTTTCCGGCGGGGGCTTTAGGGCCGCCTCCTTTACCTTAGGTACTCTTTCTTATCTCCAGGCCGTACCCTTGGAAGGAGGTAAGACCCTCTTAGACAAGGTGACCTATATCGCTTCTGCTTCTGGCGGAACGATTGCTTCTGCCGTGTATGCGCATTCCCAGGCCAAGGGCCTGACCTTTGCCCAGTTTTATGCCAAACTCTTTGGAGACCTTCAGGGGTTGACCCTGCTCAAAAAGGTATTTGAGATCCTCAATAATGACCAGGTATGGAAGGACAATCCTCATAAAATCAGGAACCTGATCAATTCCTTTGCCCTGTCTTATCAGGAGCTCCTCTTCGATGGAGATGCTACCGTTGATACGCTAAGGGCCGCTCCTGAAGGCGGCCATCTGGAAGAAGTTTGTTTCAACAGCTCCGATTTTTATGCAGGGCTTTTATTTAGGCAAGCCATAAAAATGAAGCCAGATGCAGACGAGACGGATTTCCTTTATGGCAATTTTATGGTTCACTTGGATCAGCAATTGGCTGGAAAGCTAAGGATAGGAGATTTGGTGGCAGCCAGTTCCTGCTTTCCCGCCGGGTTTGAGCCCATCGTATTTCCCAAAGACTTCCAGGCCGCGGGCCCGGATTTGCACACGGGGCTGCATGTATTGACCCAGGAATTGAACATAGCAGAGCTGACCTTGTTATACGTCAATACCTGGCCACCCGTTGTGCCTCCTGCTCCCATCAATGTAGAAACATTATCAGAAAACCTGAAGTCCCTGGCCATAGATCCTTCTTTTCAAATGGGTCTCATGGATGGGGGTGTCATGGATAACCAGGGCATAGACTCCATGCTCAAGGCCAATGAACGCAGACTCAATGGGGCAGCAGACCCTAAACCCCAGGGGACTACTAACTTTAAGCCCTTCGACCTGATGTTGGTATCGGATGTGGGTAGTCATTTCATAGATCCCTATATGGTGCCTGGTCAATTACCCCAAAAGACCTGGTGGGCTTCCCTGACGGTAAATAAGGTGCTGGTCATAGGTTGGGTATTTGCCTTTATTGGGTTAGTGGCCATTGTGGGTGCACAATGGATAAATACAGCCCTAGCCAATACCTTGGTGATTATGTTGGGCACTTCATTATTGGGTATAGGTGTTGGTACGGTATACTTACTTTACCACATTAAAAGATTGATTGAGGGTAGGGTTAAGCACCAGGGTGGGCTAGATTTGCACAAAGTTTTTTCCGATGAAATTACGGCTCGCTTATTTCAGTTCTTCGGCAATACCCGCTTTGACGTGATCTTTCCCATGCTCAAAGGCCGGATAAATTCGGTATTGCTCCTGAATACGGAAATGTTCCTCAAACGTATCCGGCAATTGCTGTATTCCCGCTTCTTTGAAGACCGCGACATGAGTCAACGGGTGCGGAGCAACCATATTTATGACCTGAGCTATTCCGATGAACTTTATTTTTTGCAGAACAATCCTTTAGCGGGTATACCAGGATCAAACCTGACCAATGTTGCCCAGGTGGCTTTTGAAATGGGTACTACCTTATGGTTTGATGGAGATGATACCCAAGCCCATAAACTGGGAGCCGTCATTGCCTGCGGGCAATTCACCGTTTGCTTCAACCTTTTGGCCTATGTGCAGCATTTTAACGCCAGCGATGACTATAAAGGCCTGACTCCCGAATACAAGTGCCGTATGGATCAGGTACTGACCCACCTTACGGAGGATTTCGAAAAATTCAAGGCGGACCCTTTTTGGTTGTACAATCAGTTAGGGAAAGGGTTAGCGGGTTTTGAGGTGCTTACAAACAAAGCGTTTACGTTTCCAGCCGGGGAGTTCGATAGACTACGTACGCCTCAATAGAAAACCGCCCCTGTAAGGAGGCGGTTGTTGAATATCTGTCCGCGAAGGTCGCTTTCTTTAAGCTGGGACTCCCGTTGGTACGAAAGAAGTTTCTTTTGCCACGGGGATGTTCATTTTAATCAGTTTCTGAATATCCCTAAGGTATTCCCTTTCTTCTCCATTGCAGAAGCTGATGGCCATGCCACTGGCTCCGGCCCTGCCGGTACGGCCAATGCGGTGTACGTAGGTCTCCGGTACATTGGGCAGGTCATAGTTGATGACATAAGCCAATTCTTGTACGTCTATACCCCTGGCTGCGATATCGGTGGCCACCAATGCGCGGATGGCGCCGGTTTTGAAGTTTTCCAGGGCCCTTTGGCGGGCATTCTGGGATTTGTTGCCGTGAATGGCTTCGGCTTTAATACCGTGCTTGCTCAGGTTCTTGGCAATCTTGTCGGCCCCGTGTTTGGTCCTGGAGAATACCAGTACGCGTCCAGGTACTTTTGATTTGAGCAGGTGCACCAGCAGGTCACGCTTTTCGGCTGTTTCCACGAAGTAGATGGATTGGGTAACCTTTTCTGCTGTGGAAGAAACGGGTGTAACACTGACTTTTTCCGGGTCCTTCAGGATGGAATTGGCCAGTCCGGCGATTTCAGCCGGCATTGTCGCACTGAAAAACAGGGTTTGTCTTTTAGCTGGTAACAAGGCAATCACCTTGCGTACGTCGTGGATAAAACCCATGTCTAACATTCTGTCCGCCTCATCCAGTACAAAAAGTTTGATATTCTTTAAGCTGATGACTTTTTGCCCGATCAGGTCCAATAAGCGTCCGGGCGTTGCCGTAAGGATATCTACCCCATTGCGCAAGGATTGAATCTGCGGAACGAGGGAAACGCCTCCGAAAACAACGTCGTGCTTTAATCCGGTCTGGTTGCCGTAGTCTGCAAAGGAATCGTCTATTTGAATGGCCAGCTCACGGGTTGGGGTGAGGATCAGGGCCTGGATACCTTCCAGTTTTTCGCCTCCTCTTTTGCGCAGATATAGAGTCTGTAACACAGGAATAGCGAAGGCAGCGGTTTTACCGGTACCTGTCTGGGCACAACCCAGCAGGTCTTTTCCTTTCAAAATAGCAGGAATGGTTTGGGCTTGAATGGGCGTGGGTTGCACATAGCCCTTTTCCTTCAGGGCATCCAAAATGGGCCCAATAAGATGTAATTGCTCGAATGACAAAATAGTATTTTTTAATGAACATGTTGGTAACCAACGGCAGCGTACAATGAATGTAATACGAAGGATGGTTGTTGTATACGCTCTGTAAGAAAGAAAGCGCTGAAGGGCGCACTCGGCCGTGTACGAGAATATAACGTGCACAAAGATACAACAATATGTGTTAACGTCACACTAATGTCTACTTCAGGTGGAGCATCATTTGAATATTGCAACGTTCGTAGGGGGAAGGAATACCCGTTATCCGCTCAAAGCCAAGCTTGTAATATA
Source organism: Beijerinckiaceae bacterium (assembly GCA_903970475.1). Classification (GTDB taxonomy): domain Bacteria; phylum Bacteroidota; class Bacteroidia; order Chitinophagales; family Chitinophagaceae; genus Dinghuibacter. The sequence goes on along the minus strand of CAJCIQ010000211.1, from coordinate 29,127 downwards.
GGTTGATGGCGGGTTTTAAGCGGGTATTGCTCTCCAGGTATATCTTGTCCAAGCCCTTGTTTTTTGCCCATTCAATAGCCGCCTGACCCAAAAGCCAGCCGATATGCTTGCCCTGGGCTTCAGGCGCGACGGCCATTTTAGCCAGTTCATGGGTATGCGCGTCCATGGGTATCATCGCGACGCAGCCCACGGGTTGGTTATCGAGAAGCGCAATGAAAATATGCCCCCCTTTGTCCAGGATATACGTCTGAGGATGATCCAGGCTTTTATAATCCGTTTCTTCCATCTTAAAATACTGGCTGATCCAACGTTCGTTAAGGGTTTTAAAAGCAGGCTGGTAGGCCGGTGTATAGTCGATGATGCGCACCTGGGCCGATTCCCTGTCCCTGCGCACTTCCAGTACCCTGCGCAGCAGATCTTTTTGATCCAGGAGAAATTCCCATTCCTGAATGGCCTTCCACAAGTCGTAGGACGTTTCCTTCATCATATTCTCCACAGCCAGTTCAACGTCTTTGATTTGTTGGGTCATGTTGGGCTCCATTCCTACGCCTTTTTCACTGAGGCTGATCAGGTTGCGCCGCCCATCTTCTTTGTCTTTGGTCTCTTTCACCTGTCCCCTTGCCCCCATTTCTTTGACGATCTGGGAGATGGAGGCATGGCTTTGACCGATTTCCTGAGCCAGGGTGGAAATGGCTTTTTCCTGGCCACCCATGAGGGCATAGTAAACAGGGAACCAGCGGGGTTGGAAGTCATTGCCATAGAGTTGATAAATGGACCCTGCCTGATCCGTCATACGCTCACTGAGTCTTCTCAATCTGCTGCCTAAAGCCGATTTACCCGCTTTTTCGAAAATATCTTCCATAATCATCAATTAGTTATGTAAGTGCTTACGTAAATATAAAAAGTTTCCCGGAATTATATAAATCCTTCCCCTTTTTTTAGAAACATTCCCTGGAGACGATCACCGAACTTTGTATTCATGGATAAAAGCATTGAAACGCCCTTTCCTGTCACCGGCATGAGCTGTGCCTCCTGTGCCGTCCGGGTGGAAAAAACCCTGAAGGGGCAGAAGGGAGTGGAAACCGCAGCGGTTAGCCTGGCCGATGGGAGTGCCCTGATCAAGTACGACCCGGATCTGGTGAGCCCTGTGGATTTACGCAAGGCGGTAAAAGATGCGGGATATGATTTGTTGATTCCGACTGCCGACGCGGCTACTGCTTCCGATGCCCAGGAGGCATTAGTGGCCGAAGCCGAAGTTGCCCGTCAGGCCTATAAGCGTAATCTAAAGCGTCAAATGACCTGGGCCGTTATCCTGTCCGTGCCACTGATGGTTTTAAGCATGTTCCCGTTAAAAGGAGCATGGGTGCACTATGCATCCTGGATCCTGGCTACCCCCGTGGTACTCGTGCTGGGTCGGCGGTTTTTTGTCCATGCCTACCGGCAGGCCTTGCATGGGCATGCGGGTATGGATACCTTGGTCGCCATCAGTACGGGTTTTGCCTATCTATACAGTGTTTTTAACACCCTTTTCCCTTCCTATTTTATAAGCCACGGATTGCCCGCTGATGTGTATTTCGAAGCAGCGTCCGTAGTGATAGCGTTTATTCTCTTGGGTAAATGGCTGGAGGCCAAAGCCACTGGCGTGGCTTCTGATGCCATCCGAAAGCTCATGGGATTGCAGCCTGACCAGGTGCTGGTTGAGCTGGCTGATGGACAGACCCGTGAAACGGCCATCCGGGATGTATGGGCAGGGGATAGAATCCTGGTCAGACCAGGAGATCGTATTGCTGTGGATGGAATCGTCCTGAGTGGAGACAGCTACCTGGACGAATCTATGTTATCCGGAGAGTCTGTAGCCGTGCCCAAAAAGGAGGGGGATCCCGTTTATGCGGGGACCCTCAATGAGCAAAATCCTTTCCGCATGCGGGCGGACAAGGTTGGAAAGGATACCATACTATCGGGCATCATCCGTAGGGTCAGGCAGGCGCAAGGCTCCAAGGCTCCTGTGCAGGAACTCGTCGATAAGGTAGCCGGTGTATTTGTGCCCATCGTCCTGGGCATAGCCTTACTGACTTTCGTAGGCTGGTGGGTATTGGGTGGACAGGCGGCGCTGGCCCATGGTTTACTGTGTTTCATTACGGTTTTGGTGATTGCCTGCCCTTGTGCCCTAGGTCTGGCTACGCCTACGGCCCTGATGGTGGGTATAGGAAAGGGGGCGGACCTGGGCATATTTATTAAGGACGCCACCTGCCTGGAACGGCTTCGCGAGGTTACCACTTTGATATTGGATAAAACGGGCACCATAACGGAAGGGAAACCTTCTGTGTTGGAATTGCGCTGGTTTAGCGTGGTTACCCTTCAGACGGAGGCCATCTTATATAGCCTGGAACACACCTCGGGCCATCCCCTGGCCCAGGCGATCTGCGCCGCGCTTGGCCGCCCCGCGTCCCGTGGAGGCTCTGGCGCGTCCGCGTCCGGCGCTGTCGCTTCGGGGCCCGCGTCCGGCGGTTCGCTGCCCCTGATGCCCCTGACGGATTTGCGGTCTATCGTCGGAAAAGGCGTAGAAGGCGTTTTCGTACGTACTCCTTACCGCGTAGGGAATAGCCGCTGGCTCCTGGACCAGGGAATTACCTTTTCGGACGAGCAGGGCTCCTGGGGAGAGGGAAGGGAAAAACAAGGTGAAACCGTTGTATACTTTACTAAAGGAACCGAAGTGTTGGCGGGTATAACGTTGAAGGACCAATTAAGGGCAGGCACACCCGCTGTCATTTCCGATATACAAAATAGGGATGTAACCGTACACCTGCTGACCGGAGACAACGAAGCAACTGCTGCCCAGATAGCATCCGAAGCGGGTATTGTGCATTATAAAGGGGCTATGCTACCCGCGGACAAGGCTGCTTATATCAGCGCCCTTCAAGCGCAGGGCCAGGTAGTGGCCATGGCGGGAGACGGCATCAATGACGCAGAGGCCCTGGCGGTAGCAGATGTATCCATAGCCATGGGTTCCGGAACAGATATTGCCATGGATGTGGCAGGAATGACACTGGTTAATGCGCATCCGGATCGCATTCCATTGGCTATGGATCTGTCGGCCAAGACCTTCAAAGCCATACGGCAGAACCTGGTATTTGCCAGCGTATATAATCTGATAGGCATACCCGTTGCCGCCGGGATCTTATATCCTATCTGGGGGGTACTCCTCAATCCCATGATCGCAGGGGCGGCCATGGCCCTCAGCAGCGTAACCGTGGTTACGAATAGTTTAAGATTAAAAAATGTACATTAAGCATATGAAAGCAATCAAAGTGTTATTCATCGCCGCCTTAAGTTTTATTTCTATATCGCTGTTTGCCCAAACGACGCAGACCACCACCTTCAAGGTATACGGCAACTGTAGCTCCTGCAAAAAGCATATTGAAAACGCCGCCCATGTCCCCGGTGTTGCCAAGGCAGAATGGAACAAGGACAGCAAGATCCTGACCCTGGTTTATGATCCGGCTAAGGTGAACGTCGATGACATTCAGAAGCGCATCGCCGCCGTTGGTTATGATACCCCCAAATTCAGAGGGGACGATAAAGCCTACAACGCCCTTGATGAGTGCTGCCAGTACGATAGGGCCCCCGTAGCCAAGCAATAGGAGCGCCGTGGCCGCCCAACCCGTTTCGGTCACACCCGTCGCGGTCAGCGCTGTCGCGGCGCTGATAAATCGGATTATTGGATCATTAGCATGGATATAAACCTATGGTCGTATTATTTAGGGTAGGAATCCTATCTGTATATTTTATAAACGGCGTAGCCTTAGGGTCTCCTACCGTCGTGTTTGTGGATCCCGCCGTTGTTGGTGTTGCTTCCGTCTGCGATACGGTTCCGGCTGCGCACGATACCATGTCCGGCATGGATATGTCCGGTATGGACATGGGGCCGTCCGCTAAAACCACTACCCGGGACACCGCTGCCCCCCAAACCCACAAAGGGCCACCCATGAGCTGGTCCCAGTCCCTGAACCTACCCATGGGTAGGGATGGATCGGGTACAAGTTGGAATGCAGACGCCACGCCCATGAATGGGTGGATGTATCATGCGCATCATTGGATGTACATGGTGCATGGGGAACTCTTCCCCCGGTTCACAAGCCAGGATGTTTTTAAGAGCGGCTCCAGGGGTGGGGCTCAGTTTGATGCGCCTAACTGGGTCATGGGCATGGCCCAGCGCAGGGTAGGGGCAAAGGGGCTTCTCCACTTTAACCTCATGATGTCCCTGGATGTACTGACGGTAGGCGGAGCGGGGTATCCCTTATTGTTCCAGACAGGTGAAAGCTGGAAAGGCGTTCCATTAATAGACCACCAACACCCCCACGACCTGTTTTCAGAGGTATCGGTCAGCTATGCTTATGCGTTCAATAAACGTTCGGATCTTTTTGTATACCTAGGCTATCCGGGAGAACCGGCCTTAGGTCCGGTGGCCTTTATGCACAGGCCATCGGCCTTCTATGATCCGGACGCTCCCATCAGTCATCACTGGCAGGATGCCACCCATATCACCTTCGGCGTAGTCACCCTTGGTTACCGCTTCGATGAGTGGAAGCTGGAAGGGTCCTTGTTTACCGGCAGGGAACCGGATGAGAACCGCTATAACTTCGACAAGCCCCGTTTTGATTCTTATAGTTTCAGACTTTCCTATAGTCCTTCCAAACACTATAGCCTCCAGGCTTCCGGAGGATACATCAAAAGCCCCGAAGCCCTGGACCCGGACATCAATGTGTACAGAGCCACCGCCTCTATCCTGGCTGGCTATCCACTACCCAACAACCGCTCCCTGGACCTCAGTCTGGTTTGGGGAATGAACGCCAACGACAATCATCCGGCCGGGAACACGGGCGGCGCGGGAGGCACATCCACGGGCGGGGGCTCCGGGAGCGGCCATTCCAGCCCGGACCACTCCGTTTTGTTGGAAGCTGCCTATCGCGTGCGCTCCTGGGCCTGGTATACGCGTTATGAATGGGTGGAAAAAACAGCAGAGGAGCTTGTCCTCACGGAAGCTGTTTTTTCCTCCGGCGATATTTTTTCCATCAATGCCCTAACCCTGGGCTTAAGCAAAGAATTTGCTTCATTAGGCCCCATTCGGCTGGCTTTGGGGGCCCAGGCCACCATTAACAGGGCGGACGCAAGGCTGGACCCCATCTATGGTTCTGTACCCGTGGGCGGTGAAGTTTTCTTAAGGTTATTCCCCGAGCTCATGCATATGGGCCATTCCATGTAATTTTACCAATCATGCAACTCTTTATAAAAAATATGGTTTGTGACCGCTGCGTGATGGCGGTGCAAAAGGTGATGGAAGCGCAGGGATTGGAGCCCGTGTCTATTCAATTGGGAGAAGTGAAGCTGGCCCAGGATAACCTGGACGCCGCCCCAAGGCAGCAGTTGGCCAAAGCACTGGCTGACCTGGGCTTTGAGCTGATGGATGACAAACGCAGCCGCCTGATTGAAAAAATAAAAAATACCATCATACGCCTGGTACATCATTCGGATGAACCTTCTCCCTATAAATTCTCCGAACGCATTGCCCAGGAATTGAGCCAGGACTATGCTGCCCTGAGCCGCCTTTTTTCCGAGGTGGAAGGCATGACGATCGAGCAATACATTCTCCTCCAAAAGACCGAAAGGGTAAAAGAATACCTGGTCTATGACGAGCTCACCTTAAGCGCCATTGCCGATAAGATGGGTTATAGCAGTGTGGCCCATCTATCTGGCCAATTCAGGAAACTCACGGGCATGACCCCCACTGAGTTTAAAAAACGCGGACCTAAGAATCGATCCCCACTGGATAAGGTGGGCGGCGCAGCCTGAGGCCGCGCCTCAGTATGACCGGCTGCGCTAAAGTGTGACGGCTTCGGGGTGTGAACCGGTCTCTGCGGTGCTGGGGTCATAAATGTCCATTAGGTAGCCTAAGGTTAATTAGGTTATTTGATTTTATGGCTTAATATTTGCAGTCATGGAGGCATCGGCCGGAAGTCGATTATTCCAATAATCCGTAGTATGAAGAAAAACCCATTTCTCACTGCTCTGCTATTGCTATTGTTATATAGTGCCCTGCCTGCTTGTAAAAAAAGCAGCCATTCTTCTTCTGCCTTAGTTACCACCCTATCCTTTCAAGCAACCAATCAATCGATGTCAGTAGGTTCCCCTGCCAACATCTTGTTCCCTGTAGTACAAGCTGCTGTGCAAGAGGTTGATACCCTGCATACGACGGTAATTGCTGGTCAGTATTCGGATACGTCCTCTTTAACAGGAGATATATCCATCCACATTATCGGGGATACGACGGGGACCTTTACGGGTTCCAAAGTGCTGGCCACTTATGAGGATGCATTGGGAAATTCCTATAATAGTTCCGGAGACTCAACAGATAAAGTAACGATAACCCGCTTTTCAAAGTTGGATGAAGGCCCGGTAACGGGTAGCTTTTCCTTGACCGTAAGCGGATCAGCCGGTACCTTGACTTTAAGCAACGGACAGTTTACAGCTTCCTTTCTGAACTAATTTATTTTTAGAAGCGAGACTATGAGTGAAAACCGTAATTCTGCTACCCTGCATGATGCTAGGCACACTAAGCGGCATAGACCCGGCTATTGGCCTGGGTGTACCAGCGGTCTGGAAGAATATGCCGGAACCTGGGGAACCACCCAGGTTGTACACCTTCTGAAGCGGACCTTATTTGGAGCCAGCATAGCAGACGTCAACTACTTCGCAGGCATGTCCATGTCCCAAGCCGTGGATGCTATCCTTACGCCTACGGCCGCCCCTACTACCCAGCCCTTAAATAATTATGGTTCTGACATAACAGGTGTTGGCGCTTACCAGACCTGGATAGGTGTGGGGGAATTATACCAGGACTCCCGGCTTAATGCAGACCGGGTGGCTTCCATGCAGTGCTGGTGGACCGGACAGTTGCTGTCTTCCGGCCGGTCTATTCATGAGAAGATGACCCTGTTCTGGCATAACCATTTCGCCATGGATGCTACCCAACACTTCGGTGACACCCCCGCCCAGCTTTGGTACAACCAATACCTGACCCTCAGGGCTAATGCCTTAGGTAATTTTCAGGCCCTGGTCAAAGCCATCACCCTGGATCCAGCCATGTTGATCTTCCTCAATGGCAACACCAACGTCCAGTTAGCGCCTAACGAGAACTACGGCAGGGAATTGCAGGAGCTGTATACCCAGGGTAAAGGGGTGAACTCGCTGTATACCCAAAACGACGTACACAATGCAGCCAAGGTATTGACCGGGCACACGGTGGATGCAAATTATAACTATGTTTTTCTCCCCGGAAATCATGACGATAGCGATAAACAGTTTTCGAGTTATTACAGCAACCATGTAGTGACCGGCTATTCCGGGACCGCGGGGGCAGGGGAGTTGGACGATTTACTGAATATGCTTTTAAGCACTCAGGAGTCTGCCAAATTCATTTGCCGTAAACTCTACAACTTCTTTATTTACTACGTCGATGATGATACCGTGGAAACCAATATCATCGTACCACTGGCCGATATTTTCCGCAGCAGCGGCTACAACATAACGACCGTGCTCGCTACCTTATTCAAGAGCCAGCATTTTTATGACATGACTTATGCAGGGGCTTGTTTGATCAAAAGTCCCCTCGATTTTTTAATTGGTCTTTGCCGGGAGTTTAACCTAACGGTGCCGGACGCCTCCAACCCCACGGGTCAATATAATGTGTGGTCCATGCTGCTGAACCAGGCCACCATCCTTCAACAGGAAATTCTGGCCATTCCAGTAGTGGCAGGTTGGTATCCCTATTATGAGTCGCCGTCCTACCATGAATTGTGGATTAATTCGGTGACTTATCCCCAGCGCAATTATTATACAGACCTGTTGATGACCAATGGAGATATGATGGGCGGTACACCGCTGATTATAGATCCTATGGCCTTTACTAAAACGCTGCCCAATCCCAGTGACCCAACCCAGTTGGTGGCCGATGCCTGCAATATTTTATTGTCGGTTCCCCTGGATAGCAGTACCCAACAGTTGATCATGCGCACCATCCTGATGAGCAATCAGATGAATAATGCCTACTGGACCCAGGCCTGGCAGGCATATATCAGCAATCCGTCCGATATGAATGCATACAGCACGGTATTCAACCGACTACAAGCCTTTTACAAGTACCTGATGGACCTTCCGGAATATCAGCTTTCTTAAAGTTTGAAGCCATGCAGAGAAGATCCTTTATCAAAAGCGTAGCTCCTTTGGCCACTGTCTTCCCGGCCTTACTGAGCGGATTTCATGTGAAAGCCTATCAAGCCCTTCCCTTTTTGGGTGGCTGGAATGGTGCCGGAGCAGAAGACAACGACCACGTGCTGGTGCTCATACAACTATTTGGGGGCAATGACGGACTTAACACCGTCATACCCATCGACGAGTATAGTACCTACGTCAACCTCCGGTCCAATATTGCCATACCGGAAGGTTCCATATTGAAGTTGGGACCCAAGGATAAAAGCGGGTTACATCCGGCCATGACAGGCATGCAGTCCCTCTATAATAACGAGCAACTGGCTATCATACAGGCGGTTTGTTACCCCAATCCGGACGAGTCCCATTTCCGGGCTACCGATATCTGGCTTACTGGTTCGGATTCCGATCAGTACCTCAATACCGGTTGGGTAGGGCGTTTCCTGGGCCAGACCTATACCAACTATCCCTCAGGGTATCCGAACGCCTCCATGCCCGATCCTTTGGCCATACAGATAGGCTCGGTGCTTTCACCCACCTTCATGGCTACCAGCGGTATGACCGCCATGGCCGTGCCGGAGGATGGGGATTTCTACGGGCTGATCAACGGGGTAACGTCGGCCGAACCCAATACACCCATGGGGACGGAGGTAACCTATCTCCGGACCATAGCCCGTCAAACCAATAAATACGCAGCCGGCATCACAGCCGCTTACAATAAGGTGACCAGCCAGTACTCAGGCTATCCCGCTGACAATGACCTGGCAGCCCAGCTCAAAACGGTGGCCAGGCTGGTGGCCGGTGGATTGAAGACCAAGGTATACATGGTCAACATGGGTGGTTTTGATACCCATGGAGGACAGGTCGTGTCAGGCGCCACCACTACCGGTGTGCAGGCCCAGTTGTTGGGCCAGGTATCCGACGCCATCTCCGCTTTTATGAAGGACCTCAAGTACCTGGGCGTAGACGACAGGGTGTTGGGTATGACCTTTTCTGAGTTTGGCCGTCGCATCGTATCCAATGGCTCCCTGGGTACAGACCATGGTGCAGGTCAACCCGTTTTTGTATTCGGCAATGAAGCCAATACCGGCATACTGGGTAATTCACCCACCTTGCCCGCCACCCAGGATGTGGAAGCCGTCGTGCCCATGCAATACGATTTCCGGTCGGTTTACTCTTCCATTTTAAGGGACTGGTTCTGCGTGCCCGCCGCCGATGTGTCTACCATGTTGCTCAATAACTACCAGTATCTACCCATCGTCAAAAGCACGGCTTGTAACAATACCATACAGGACCTGACCAATATCGGTACCAACCTCATCCTGAACTATCCCAATCCATTTACAGATTCCACCAATATCACTTATACCACTACTGGAGGACATACCCTGGTGCAGGTCTTTGATGTGGGTGGTCATTTGTTGAATGTGTTGGTGGATGCGGTGTTTGCAGGTCCCGGAACGTATACGGTCACCTTCAATACCGGCAACCTGGCTTCGGGCATTTATTATGCGCGTTTGCAAAATGGTTCGGCTCAACAGGTCAAAACGATGCTTAAAGTCACTCAATAATCCAGCCCTATTTGTGCGGTTCACACTATCTATATTTTTTGTCCTCGCCCTCTTCATGGGATGGCCGCCTCTTTCGGCGCACTCCCGTGCTGCATCGGGATGCCCGACTCCTGCGGCTGCCGGGGAGAACCACGACAGCATCTTCGTCAGCTCTTCTTGTAGCGGAAGCACCATTACTTTTCACTCAACCCTTTTCGATAGCCTTCCCGATCCATCCTATATTCTCTGGAATTTTGGGGAACCTTCGGCGGGCCTCTACAATACCGCAGCCGTTCAGGCGCCTACCTTTACGTATACCAATCCGGGAACTTACTATATTTCATTGTTTGTCATCAACGGAGGTTCGGTAGATACGATTAAGCTCTACGACACCCTCACCGTGACGGCACCCATGATGTACAACTGGGGGCCTAATATTTACCTATGCCAGGGCCAGGATACCTTGCTGACGGCGCCTTCCATACCGGGGGCTAAATACCTCTGGAACAATAATCCCCCGGCACCTCCGGACACCCTGGATACGCTGAGGGTAACTGTCTCCGGCGTTTACGACGTAAGCATCAACGGTTGTTGGGTAGGTGATTCCATTGGCGTGTTCATCAGTGACTCACCCAAGATCAACCTGGGCGGAAACCATGTCATGTGCGACAGCTCCAACCTGAACCTGAATGCCTCCACCCAAAATGGGATCTATACCTGGAGATTGAATGGGACAATTCTTCCAAACCCGTTAGGTCAGTTGGAAACCTATTATCCCGGCGGCCTCTATACGGTAAACGTCATTGTTCCTGGTTGCGGCGTCTATAATGATACGGCAGATATTACCTATAGTCCACCCCTGGGGCCACCTTTCAGTCTGGGCCCCGATACCTTGCTTTGTCCAAACGAAGTGGATACCCTGACGGCTCATTTGCAGGGTGCTACGGCATTTAAGTGGAACACCGGGTCAACCGATAGTACGATATTGATCAACCAGGCGGGAACCTTTTATGTCTTTGTTACTTACCAGAACCAATGCCAGGTAACTGATTCGATATTGGTCACCTACATGCCCACTGTGCAACTGGACTTTCACGATACGGCCATTTGCCAGGGAGGATTTTTGATCCTTAATGCAGACTTCGGTCAGGGAACTTATCAATGGACGGCCAATCCCCCCCAACGTAATGACCAGAACGGGTCCAATCAGGCTACCTACTATGTATACAGCCCTGGAACCTACACCGTAGTGGCCCAGATTGCCCAATGTTCCTATCGGGATTCCATTACGGTTACTTTCGACGACAGTTTAAGGGCCTACCTGCCAAAGGATACCTCTGCCTGTAATGGAAGTGTTTTTTCCTTAACGGTTGTTGGTAATCCCGATACAGTGACCTGGCAGGATGGATTAAAAAGTCTCACCCATGCCGTGCCTTCACCCGGAGGCGCCTATACGGCCATTGCCTGGAATGGTTGTGGGGCCGATACCTTAACAACTGTGGTGAGCTTTGGCGCCTGCGCCTGTAACCTGGAATTGCCCACTGCGTTTACGCCTAACGGGGATGGTCACAACGACCTGTTCCTGCCCCTGAATTATTGTAAGATGTCCGATTATTTGCTCCAGATATTTGATCGGTATGGGGTGCTGGTATTCCAGTCTGAGGACCCTGCCGTAGGTTGGGACGGGCACTACGGCAAAAAACTCGCCGCTCCGGGTAATTATGTCTGGTCCGTACGCTACACCAAAGATGGGGAGTCTGCTCCCGAGATCAAGAAGGGGAATGTCGTCCTGATACGATAAGCTGTCCGCTGCTGGGGTTAAATGGTCATCTCCCTTAAATTCTTTTGTTTTCGTGGGACCTGCTTACATTTGCCTCACACCCCATTTAACCATGAAGAAGCTTATTTATATCGCTGGCGTACTTCTTTGCATTGTAGTGGTTCTGCAATTTTTCAGGCCCCGTTTGGATAATCCACCAGTCACCCAGGACCTTGCAGCTCCTGCGGATGTCCAGCATATTTTCCGCAAATCCTGTTACGCTTGTCATTCCAACGAGACAAATCTGTCCTGGTATGACAAGATTGTGCCGGCGTATTGGCTCGTCGCTTCCCACGTCAGGGAGGGGAGGGCCAGGCTCAATTTTTCGCACTGGGACAGCCTCAAACCGGGGGAGCAACAAGCCTACCTGTTCGAAAGCCTCAATCAGGCCGCCTTCGGCGCCATGCCCCTGGCTTCCTATACCGCCGTGCATCATGGGGCGGAGATCACATCAGCCGATATAGAAACCCTTAAGCATTACCTGGCAAGCCTGCCTCACCCAGATCCGACCGACACCGCCAGGTTGGGCGGATGGCTTCGCCAGTACCTGGCTTTTACCACAGGTCCGCAGAAAATCGCCAAAGATATACAGCCTGAATCCAATGGATTTACCATACCGGCGGATTTTTCCTATTGGGAAGTGGTCAATATTTCTGAACGCTGGGACAATGGCACCATGAGGGCTATCCTTGGAAATCCCGTTGCCATCAAAGCCATAGCAGAAGGGCATACCAATCCCTGGCCCGATGGCTCGGCCTTTGCTAAAGTGGGATGGGTGCAACGAGCGGACAGCACTGGTATTATTCATGCTGGAGCTTTTACCCACGCAGAGTTCATGGTAAAAGACGCTCAGAAGTATGCGGCTACTGAGGGCTGGGGCTGGGGCCGTTGGGTGGGCGGTATCAATCTGGTTGCTTATGGGAAGAACGAAACGTTTGTCACCGAATGTACGAACTGTCATAAACCCATGAAGGACCAGGATTTTGTTTTTACCATACCTACACAGAGGGACAGCCTTGGTGCAGTGCCCGGCTCCAAAATCCTGGCCACTTTCATAGATACCAAATCCAACACCATGTCCACCTTGTTTGGCAATGACGTAGCCATGCGTGCGGCAAAAACAGCCTTTGCCGGAGCGACAGCCACCATAGCCACGGGTTACCCCGAGGGATCTGTGCTGACCCTGGTAACCCGGGGAAGGCAGGAGGACCCGCACTGGTTCGGGGCCCGGATACCCGGATCCATTCAATCAGTAGAGATGGTTCAACTGGGCCAGGGGGCCATACATTACGAGGGCAAACCGGTGGCCGATACCAGCCAACGGCTCAAGGAGATTCTTAGCATACGGCCGAACATTTTACCTGTGCTGGAGTAGTCGTAACCCCTGTAGCCAGCAGTATCCAGGGCCGGAGCGTAGCCAGTATCATTAGGATAACTTCCAATGAGTGCCAGCCTTCCAGCATCTGATTGCCGAATCTTTCTGAAAAAGAATATCCATTTCACTTTTGGATACCGGCCTTCTTAAATCGTTCAGATGGTCCGAGGCGCTTTCAAGTGCTCTGAGGTGTCCGCAGACGGCGCTCTCATAGGGGCGGTCGAATCGGCGCTAATAAATTTGGAGTCCTTATTATACTAGCTGTTGCATGCACAAGTAAGCAATAGGGGGACGGACAAAGCAATGCCTGTGGGGAAAAGGTAACCTGGATGAATTGTTAAAATGGTTTATAGGTACAAGATCAAACCGACGGCCGCGCTGGTCATGATCAGCAGCGTTAAGATACCCATGATGTTGGAGCGGAGGGAATTTGTGTGCTTACCCATGATTTTGGGACTATTGCAGATATGCAGGACAAGTACAATCATGAAAGGGGCGGTCAGCCCGTATAAGATAGCCGTATAGATCAGGGCCTGAACAGGACTTATGCCAAAGAAATCTATACAAAGGCCCAACCCAACGGAGATAATAATGGTCAGGTAAAACGCTTTTGCTTCAGAAAAACGCATGCTGAAACTCCCAGGCAGCTTGAAGGCCTCTGCCATTATATAGGATAGGGACCCTGCCAAAACCGGAACGGCCAGTAGACCTGTTCCTATTACCCCTATAGAGAAAAGCAGGTAGGTGAACGGGCCCGTGAGGGGCGCCAAGGCCTGGGCTGCTTGTTCAATGGTATCTATCTTTTTTATCCCATGTGGAAATAAAACAGCCCCTGCGGTAAGTATGATAAAAAACATGACCAAATTGGAAAACAGCATCCCTATATTGACGTCTGTTTTCATATTATCCAATGCCCTTTTGTCGACCATGATTCTTTTTTTAGGCTGGTTGGCTACGTCTTCTGCTTCCATAGTGGCCTGCCAGAAAAAAAGATAGGGAGAGATGGTTGTACCCAATATAGCCACCAGGATGCTAAGGAAGTCCTTATTCCAGTGCAGGACAGGAATGAAGGTGTGTTTGAGTACATCCGGCCAGTTTACCTTCACCGAAAAAGGGACGACCAGGTAGAGGAACAGTACAATGCATAACCATTTGAGGATGCCCGCGACTTTATTCCAGGAAAGGCGAATGATAATGATGATGATCAACAGACCATAGGCCACACTAAAAGCAAATATGGGAATGGCGGGAAAAAGCATGTGTGAAACCGCAGCCATCCCCTCCAGGTCTGCGCCAATGTTTAAGGTAATGGCGGGAAAGCTGACGATAAGCATGGTATAGACCACCCATTTGGGATAATGGTCTTTGAGGCATCCTGCCAGACCCTGACACGTTACCAATCCGATGCGGGCACACATCTCCTGAATTGCCGCCATCAGGGGAAAGGTGAGTAAGGCAGTCCATAGTGTGGAGAAACCGGAGATGGCACCGGCCTGTGAATAGGTGGCAATACCGGAAGGATCATCATCACTGGCCCCGGTGATTAATCCCGGGCCAGCTATTCGGGCCATTCTTACGAACTTGATCCAGGTCCGTTTGAGCAATCTCATAACAAAGTGATCAGGCAATTAGTGTACCGTTAATCAAATATACGGTACTTGATCGGCGGGTGCGTTCGCTAGCCAACAATCCGCACGCTTGCACACCCTAGAACTGGTAAATCACTGCATTGATGTTCATCCCTGCTCCTACAGAAGCCAGGATAACCTTATCGCCCTTCTTCAACTCCTGGCCCTTGAGCTTTCCCTTTTGAATCAGGTCCAGCAGGGTAGGTACCGTTGCTACAGAACTATTGCCCAGCCAGGAAATGGTCATGGGCATCAGATCCTCTGGGCTGTTATCCAGGTTATGGAGTTTGAACAACCGTTGGAGGATAGCCGCATCCATCTTGTCATTGGCCTGATGGATGAGGACCTTTTTGATATCGGTGATGGGCACTTTGGCAGCTTCCAGGGCAGCCTTGATCACCAAAGGCACATGGGTGAGGGCAAATTCGTATAACTTTCGACCGTTCATTTTGATGAACATGTCTCTTCCCGATCCAAAGCCGGGATCATAGGAAGGACCCATATTGAGCAGATGCCCATATTCCATCGCATAGGTCTGGGTTTTATGGGAGAGGATGACGCCTTCCTCACGATCCTGGGTTGATTCAATGATAGCGGCGCCTGCGCCGTCGCTGTAGAGCATGGTATCCCGGTCGTGGGGATCCACTACCCTGGACAGGGTTTCCGTACCTATGACCAGGCAACGCTTTGCTTCTCCTGCACGGATATAGAAGCTCGCCTGAATAACCCCTTCCACCCAACCAGGGCAGCCAAAGGCGATATCGTAGGCAACGCAATCCGGATTGGCAATTCCCAGCAGGAATTTAATTCTGGTAGCCAGGGACGGCACCAGGTCAACGCGGTTGCTTCCGTATTGTACGTCGCCGAAATTATGCGCTACGATGATGTAGTCGATGGATTCCTTATCGATGCCCGAGCTCTCCAGGGCATCCAGGGCAGCCAGGTACCCGATGGTACTGGCAGTTTGATCGGGGCGGGCGTATCTTCGTTCATCGATCCCCGTTATCTCCCTGAACTTCCTGATGATGGTCACATTGTCCTTTCCGATTTCAGAGCCATCCTTTTCATAAAACCGGTGATTCAGAAAAGCATCGTTTTTGATCCTTTCTTCTGGAATATAACTCCCAGTGGCTACAAATGCAGCTTTTACTTCCTTCTTCATTACATGACTCGGCAGGTTGAAGCCTGTCCTCTGGGACAATAATAAAATAAAATCACTAATCTTTGCCGAATACGGTTAACTTTTTATCAAATAGAAACCTACCTGCACAAAGAAAATCCATCAGCAATCTAACTTTGGCGGCTACCTCCGCGGCAGTTGCCGCTATGTTAAATCTGACAGGTTTACGGATCAGGGCCCATTTGGAGCCTAAGGCGTAGCCTGGCGCACGAGCTTGCCCAACATACGCAAAGCCCAATCCACATCCGCTGAATAAGGCTTACTGAAAGAAATGCGCATACAGTGCGTATAACGCTGATCCAGGCTAAATATAGGGCCTGGGGAAAAATTAATCTTCTCTTCCGCCGCCGCTTGCAACAACACGTTACTGTGTACCTCCGGATTCATCTCTACCCATAAAACAAAACCGCCCTTTGGCTGCGTAACCTTGATGTCCTCTGGAAAATAACGGCCAATCGCTTCCGTGTAGGCCATGCACTGGGTATACAGGGCTTTTCTCATGCCCCGTATGTGCAGATCGAAACGATTATGCGCCAGAAAATATCCTATGGCCTGATGCGTGATTTGGGTGGAAGAAAGCGAACGGATGCTTTTAAGGTGGATGACCTTTTGCAGATACTTCCCGGGGATACACCAACCCACCCGGTATCCCGGAGCCAGCGATTTGGAGAAGGAGGAACAAAGCAATACATTGCCCGTCTTATCAAAACTTTTGCAAGTACGGGGGCGGCCAGGTCCAAAGTACAAGTCTCCATACACATCATCTTCAATCAAGGGAATGTTCCTGGCTTCCAACAGGTCTACCAATTCCTTTTTTTGCGCTTCAGGCATCAGGGCCCCTAAAGGATTGGTGAAGGTGGTGACCAGTAGACAGGCAGAAATGGGATAGGTATTCAATTTGTTTTCCAGATCCCCCAAGTCCACACCTGTATCCGGATGTCCTGGAATGTCGATGATTTTCAATCCCAGGTGCTGACATATTCTTAGGAATCCGAAATAAGTAGGCGATTCCAGCAGGACATAATCACCCGGTTTGGTTACTGCCTCCAGACAAAGTGTAATAGCCTCCAGGCATCCATGGGTAGTTACGATTTCCGAAGCCTGTATCTTGCCTCCCCAATGGAAAGCCTGCAAGGCCAATTGCTCCCTGAGCAACACATTCCCCTGAATGACATCATAAGTGAGCCCCGCAGATGGCTGGCTCCGCATCATGTCCATCATTGTTTTGCGAAGCTTCGCGTGGGGAAGTAATTGGGGACTGGGCGCACTTCTGGAAAATTGTATAAAGCTTTCGTCTGCCTGGGTACGTTGCAATTGTTGGATCAACGCTTCGTAGCTAAGGTTCTTCCCGTCTTCCCTGCGTTGAGGCGCTGAGGGGGCCGAAGGGATGGCTCTCGGCGAAAAACGGATATAGTAACCAGATTTGGTCCTGGCCTCCACCAAGCCTTTTGTTTCCAGTTCGCTGTAGGCCTTATAGGCCGTACTCAGGCTAATACCCTGTTCCTGGCTAAGGGCCCTGATAGAGGGTAATTTATCCCCTGTCTTCAGGCTGCCACTTCTGATAAGATGTTCCAGTTTATCGGAAACCTGTTCATAGAGAAAGTCTTCCATATTGCCCGGTTTTGTCGTCTTTGTGGCGACGAGATTTGAATCTGTTATGCCCGAAATTATTAAATCTGCATCTGTTTTTCCCCTATTTATTAAGCCAAATTTGTGGTATGCAACTACCTATCTATCATATCAACGCTTTTAGCCGGGAAAAAAACGGCGGGAACCCCGCAGGTGTTGTCGTTTTGCCCGAGCATGCCCAACCCGAAAAGGAAATGTTACAACGTATAGCCACGAAGGAGCAATTGCCCGTGATCTCCTACCTGAAACCCATAGCGGGTGGCTTTGACCTGCGCTGGTTCGCGCCGGTTTCAGAGCTACCCCTATGTGGTCATGGTACGCTGGCAGCGGCGCATTATCTATGGGAGTCCGGCATCCTGGCCCCATCCGAGCCAGCTCGTTTTCATACCCCAGTTGGTTGGATAGCGGTCAACCCTCATCAAGACGGTTTTATGGAAATTAATTTTCCAGCACATAGTTATACGCCGGGGACCTTGCCCGCTTCACTAGCCACTGCCTTCGGGCTGGGGCGGCCCGCGACTTCGACGACCGCGACTTCGGCGGCCAATACGCCTTTGGCCGTCTTTATCAGCGAGGGTCGATACATCCTGGAGTTCCCCAACGAAGCCAGTGTCCGCAACTACCAACCCGATTGGGCTTCCCTGACCCAACACAGGGTAGTCATCACCGCCCGGGCAAACCCTGGTTCGGATTATGACTTTGTATCCAGGTATTTTCATGCAACGTCTGGTAATCCGGAGGATTGGGTTACCGGTTCCTCCCATTGCATGCTCACACCCTATTGGGCTAAACGCCTGGGCAAAAATGAATTGACCGCACTTCAGGTTTCTTCCCGGGGCGGATTACTTCGCCTTCGCTTGGTAGGGGACAGGGTATGGATTGCCGGTCAGGCCTTGAGCACCGGGGAAGGGGTAGTGGAATATTAAAAATCAAATATCTGCTCCTCTTTGTAAGATGTTTGATTCTCCTTAGTGTTGTTGTATGAAATATTAACAGTCTGGGGGGCTCATGGATTGAAGAAAAACGTGAAGACTTATTAAGTATCTATCTTAATATCGACTACAAAAAAAATAGTAAATTTATGATATGAAAAATAAGGCAATCAGTAGGGATGTAGTTGTGAAAAATGGTACTGCCATTGCTATCATAAAGGAGCATATTGCCAAACGAGCTGATCATCATGCCACCATTGCTAAAAGGGCAATAGAATCAGGTATTGTACAAGTTTTGATCGCAACGAATGAGCAAGAGGTAACTTGCCAAAATAGAGCGAAATAAAGCCCTGTTGCTGCTGGTTTATACCTTCTTACCTTACCTTCTCTTCTTTTACACACTCCCTTTTAATCTTCATCTTGTGCCCAAATACGAGTTTGCTCCTGGAATGGACCCGGGAGATTAATGCTTATGACGCTTGTGTTAAAGAAACAATCATTGAAATCATAGAGCACCAGTTTACTACAGGTGGCAACCTGCCAATTTATTATTTCGTATGCGATTCCCTTGATGAAAAGGAAGCGGCCGGAGATAAGTGATTCGTCAGGTGGTTTGAGCATTGCGCATTGAAGGAATGGAGTCTATTCAATTTCAGGATTATTAACCCGGAAGAAACGTCGGTGGGGAAGTTAGTAAAGAGCGTATAAAATTCCGGCACAACGTCTAGTCACTAAACAATTGGTTACTTAGTAACGTGCCGGGGATTAGCGGTGGATCGAGTACCTTCGGGTAATTTTTCACCTATGAGGAAGCTTAGGCTTAGTGTATTAGATCAATCGCCCATCACGCACAACAGCAGCCCCAGGCAAGCTATACAAGAATCAGCAGCCCTGATCCGGCTCACGGACAAATTGGGTTATACCCGTTACTGGGTGTCCGAGCACCATAACATCACTTCACTGGCTGGGTCAACTCCGGAAGTTTTGATCGCCCATCTGGCAGGAGAATCCCAAAGGATACGCGTAGGATCCGGAGGCATCATGCTTCCTAACCACAGCGCATTGAAAGTGGCGGAGAACTTTCGCATGCTGGAAACCATCTTCCCGGGTAGGATTGACTTAGGCATGGGCAGGGCTCCTGGCGGAGACCGGTTGACCGCCATGTTGCTGAACCCTTCCAATAAATTCGAAGAAAAAGAATTTGTGCAACAACTCGTGGACCTGAGGGCCTTTCTCAAAGATGATGATACTCCAGGGACCGTTCATGAAAAGGTGAAAGCCATTCCCCAAGCGGACACCATGCCTGAATTATGGCTACTGACTTCCAGTGGAGAAAGCGCCTACCTGGCTGCCCACTTGGGCATGGGCCTTTCCTTTGCCCAATTCATCAATCCCCAGGGCGCTGAGGAAGCCATACGTTTATATAAGGAAAGATTCAAACCCTCTGCTGAATTGGCTGAACCTAGGTCCAGCATAGGCATCATTGTCGCTTGTGCGGAAACAGCAGCCCTGGCAGAAGAATTACAGGCGGTGCTGGACTATCGCATACTGGGTATTGAAAAAGGTTTGCGTGGTCCCCTGCCGCCTTACTCGGAAATAAGCAAAACTTCCTATTCAGATATGGAACTGGCCCGTATTCGCTTCAATCGGGGCCGCATGATAACCGGTACGCCCGAAAGCGTGAAGGCTGACCTCCTGGAACTCGCCGATCGGACCGGCGTAGACGAGATTGTAGTATCAACCATTACAGAAAGGTTTTCGGATCGACTACACTCTTACGAGTTACTCGCAAAGGCATTTGATTTGTAAGGAGCGTCTCTGACCCTTACCCAGTGCGTGTGTCAGGGCAATGCTATGCCCACACGGCTAAAAACCGTGCAACCCCGTTTCAAAAATATTACCCCACTAATTTTGTAGACTAATAGCTTTGCGCGATATTTGCGCCTGAATTCTATTTGTTAAAACCATCCAACGACACATGCGCATGAGGAAAATGCTATCGCTGTTACCCTTGTTGGTAATATTGCTTACGCAGGCCTATGGCCAGAGCCGCCCGATCGAGGGCAAGATTACGGATGCCGGAGGGCAACCCATTGCGGGGGCCTCTATTCAGATTAAAGGGCATCCCGGTGGAACCATCGCTAATGATAAAGGCGAGTTCAAAATAACCATAACACATGGACAGGTACTGGTGGTTACGGCCATCGGATTCGCCGCTAAGGAGGTAAAGCCTTATGACAATGGCTTTGCGACCATCACCCTGGAAAAAGATGCGGGCAACCTACAGGAAGTATTGGTGACGACAGCTTTGGGCATCAAGCGTACAAAAAACTCTTTGCCCTATTCTACCCAGCAGATTTCGGGTGACGATGTTAACAAGACCCTGAACACTAATTTTGTGAACAACCTTTCCGGTAAGATTGCGGGCTTACAAGTGACGTCCAGCAACATTACGGGTGGATCCAATAACGTGATCCTCAGGGGGATGAAATCCCTGACCCAATCCAACCAGGCTTTGTTCGTGGTGGATGGGGTGCCTTATGATAATACCAATCAAAGCCAGAACCTGTATGACCTGGGTAATGCCGCTTCTGATATCAATCCGGAAGACATCGAATCGGTGAGCGTGCTCAAAGGAGCCGCCGCTTCTGCGTTGTACGGCTCCAGGGCCGCCAATGGCGTCATCCTGATCACCACCAAAAAGGGGAATAAGAACAGGGGTATTGGCGTTATGGTGGATGCGGGCGTAACCGTTGGTTCTCCAGACAAAAGCACGCTGCCCACTTATCAAACCCAGTACGGAGAAGGTTTTGGCTCCCAAGGCTATAATGCTGCTTATCCTGCCCAGAGTGGCTTTTTCTATTATGAGCCAACGTTCAACAGCGGCGGACAGAACGAACAGATCGTCCAAACCGACGTGGATGCTGCCACTGGACCCGCATATGACCCTTCTTTGAAGGTCTATAACTGGGATGCCTTCGAACCGGCTGATCCTAATTTTGGTAAGGCTACCGCCTGGCAACCCGCTGCCCACCACAACCCCACCGACTTTTTCAATACCCCTGTGACCGTGAGTACGTCTGTATTTGCCGACCAGGCCGATGACAAAAGCTCCTTCAAAGTGGGATTCACCCGCAGTGAGGATCATGGTCTGCTCCCCAATAATGACGTGACCAAAACCCTGCTCAACCTGGGAACAACCCGTAACCTGACCGATAAGGTTACCCTGGGCGGAAGCCTGAACTACTCCGATGTCAGTGGGGTAGGCAGGGCTGGATATGGTTATACTTCCAGCGAGAACCCCCTGATGGACTTCAGGGAATGGTGGCCTACCAACGTAGACCTGAAATCCCAGAAGAATGACTTTTTCAAATCGGGTACCAATGCTTCCTGGAACTGGTTGGGTGGATACCTGACCCCTGGTCAGAACATTCCCGCTTACCACAACAACATCTACTGGAACCGCTACATGAACTCCGAAGATGACGAGCGTAAGCGCTATTTCGGGAACGTGAGCCTGAACTATAAAATCACCTCCTACCTGAATTTGCAGGCCAGGGTTTCTGAAGATAACTATACCCAGTTTTTGGAGTACCATACGGCCATTGGCTCCGTTCATACATCCAGCTACAGCCGCTATGATGCGACCTATTCAGAAACCAACTACGACCTGCTGTTGACCTTCAACAAGGACCTCAACCGGTTCTTTAACCTCAAAGCCCTGTTGGGATCCAACGTTCGTCAGGACAACAACACGTCCATCTCTGCCGCTACCAATGGTGGGCTCATCGAGCCAGGCATTTATGCCTTGTCTAATTCGGTGAATAATCCCCTGGCTCCGACAGAATATAGTTCTACCAGCGAAGTGGATGGTATTTTCGCCGGTGCTACCTTAAGCTACAAGGAGCTGGCTACCCTGGACGCCACCCTGAGAAGGGACCAGGCTTCCACCCTGCCATCGGCCAACAACACGTATTACTATCCTTCTATTTCCGGTAACCTGGTATTCTCCAAATGGCTGCCCGACCTCAAATGGTTGAGTTACGGAAAACTCCGGGCCAACTATGCAGAAGTAGGTAATGACGCACCCAGTTATGACGTCACCAACACCTATCAATCGGTAAGCCCTTTCCATGGTAGTCCCATGAGCGCCACCTCTGTGGTACATAACAATGCCACTTTGGAACCCGAAAGGAACAGGGCTTATGAGTTTGGCTTGGAAGCTGCTTTCTTACAGAACCGCATAGGACTGGATCTGACTTATTACCATGCCGTTCAGATCAACCAGATCCTGCCCATTACCTCTTCCAGCTCCAGTGGATATTCCACCTATATTGTCAATGGAGGCAGTGTACAAAACCAGGGCGTGGAATTGAGCATCAACGCCACCCCCGTTAAAACCAGGGATTTCTCCTGGACCATTAACCTGAACTGGAGCGCCAACCGCAATAAAGTATTGTTCCTCTTCAATAATTCTCCATCCATGGTGATTGGCGATTACGGTTTCAATACCCAATTGGTAGCTGAAGCCGGCAAACCCTATGGCGTGATCAGGGGATCTGATTATACCTACTATAACGGTCAGCGCGTCGTAGGCAGCAACGGACAGTATGTGCTTAATTCCAATGTGCTTTCCGATATCGGTAACATCAACCCTGATTGGATCGGAGGCGTAGGCAACACCCTCAAGTACAAAAACCTGGCCTTGAGCTTCCTGGTGGATATGTCCAAAGGCGGAGACCTTTACTCTTTGGATATGGACTTCGGAGATTACTCCGGTTTGTATCCGGAAACAGCAGGCAAGAACGACCTGGGTAACCCCGTGCGCAGCCCGCTGACCCAGGATGCCAAAAGCGGTGGCCTCATCCTCCCCGGTGTGACAGCTAATGGTGCGCCCAATAAGGTGCGCATTGACGCTTCAGACATCAACCAGGGCAACTTCCCCTTCAGCTCTTACAACAGCTTTGCGGATAAGTCCTATGTCTACGACGCTTCCTATATCAAACTCCGGGAAGTGGCGCTGACCTACAGCATTCCCAGAAAAGTGCTCAACCACTGGGGTTTTGTCAGGGGCATAGACCTTTCATTGACCGGACATAACCTGTGGATCATCCACAAGAACCTGCCTTATTCAGATCCTGAGCAAGGGGTGGCCTTAGGTTCAGAAGGTGGAAGTGGCGCCCAAAATGGCAGCATTGGCTTCCAGGTGGGTGCTTATCCAAGTATACGCACCCTGGGGTTGAATGTTAAACTGAAATTCTAAATCTAAGCAGCATGAAAAAATTACTCATCATATTCCTGCCGGCGACCCTCGTGCTGGGTTCCTGCACAAAGAACCTGACTTCTTTGAATACGAACCCCAAAAGTCCATCATCGGTCCCTAGTGGTAGCTTATTCCTTAATGGTGAAAAGAACCTATCCGATGCGCTGACCTCCACCAACATAGACGAAGCACCCTTCCGTATCCTGGCACAAAGCTGGACGGAAAATACCTATGTCACAGAGGCCCGGTACAACCTGACCTCCGGTAATTCCCCACAGAACTGGTGGAATACCTTATACGCCACCGGTACTTCTTCGGTACTTAATAACCTCATCGGTGCAGCCAAGGTATTTCCCACGGATGTGACCGATCCTGGAACCCTGCGCAACGATCAGGATATTAATGATATTCTGGAGGTATATGCCTGGTCCCTGTTGGTCAATACCTACGGGAATGTACCCTATTCCAAGGCCTTCACCGATTCCATCCCTTTCCCTCCTTACGATGATGCAAAGACGATTTACTATGATTTATTAAATCGCCTGGACACGGCCGTTAATGGGCTCAATCCTGCCAATGGAAGCCTGGGAGCAGCCGATCAGATCTACCAGGGTGATCCTGGTCAGTGGAAGAAGTTCGGCGCCAGCCTGGAGCTGAAATTGGCTTTGGTAGTGGCCGATGTAGACCCGGCCACGGCCTCCAAGTACGTACAAAAAGCAGTGACAGCTGGTGTGTTCGCATCCAACAATGACAACGCCCTGCTGGCTTATGAGGCCAGCCCCACTACCAATGCCAATCCCGTGTATCAGGCATTTGTGATCAGCGGACGCCATGACTTCAGTCCCGCTAACCTCATCATAGACACCATGCTTTCCTGGAATGATCCCCGGTTGCCCTTGTACTTTACCCAATTGAACGGGCAATACCTGGGCGGTGTACCTGGGGCAGGTAACGGGTATGTGAAATTTTCCCAGCTATCAGCCCAATGGTTGGCTGCCACTTACCCAGGAGACATCCTGGACTATGCAGAAACACAGTTCCTGTTGGCTGAGGCTGTAGAAAGAGGCTTCCCCGTATCTGGTACAGCCGAGTCTTACTATGATAATGCCATCACGGCTGCCATCACTTTCTGGGGTGGTTCAGCCAGTGCTGCGGCGGACTATCTGGCTCAACCTGCTGTCGCCTATACCACGGCTCAGGGAACCTGGAGGCAAAAGATCGGTTTCCAGCAATGGATTGCCTTTGCCAATAGGGGATGGGATGCCTGGACTTCCATCAGAAGGCTGGGATACCCTAATATTGATGTGATCAATCCTCCGATAGGCGCTCAGGGTAATCTACCTCGTCGCTTCACTTACCCTGGAGATGAAGAATCGGCCAATCCCATCAACTGGGCCCAGGCCGTTCAGGCGGTTAATGGAAGCGCTGCCGACGCGCAGTCCACTAATTTGTGGTGGAACAACTAGACTTCTCTATCTTCTCAGCACCATCGACAGATACTTTTTTCTCACCGGCCTGGAGTATAAACTTCAGGCCGGTGTTTTTTTTAACTACCGTATCCCGGTCAGTTCTGTTAGATTGTTGGGGATCCGATCCAAGGATATACTTTGCCGTTAGCAGGACAGTACCCGTAAAGATCTTGGTGTCCAGCAGCCAATTCGTTTTGCGCAGGTAATAAACGTCCCATTGATAACGGCGGTAAATGCTTTCTTCCGTTTCGGTCAGGCCCCTGTAACCTTTTACCTGAGATATGCCGGTAATGCCAGGGCGGATCAGGTGGCGGATATTGTAGTCGTGCACTACTTCAGCAAAGCGATCCGTATCGTTGAGCATATGGGGGCGGGGACCGATCAGGCTCATGTCCCCTTTGAGCACACTAAGCAGTTGTGGTAATTCATCCAAACCTGTTTTGCGTAAAAATTGACCAAACCGGGTAATGCGGGGATCTCCCGTATAAGCCTGCCTGGTATCAGCCTCTATGTTCACCCGCATGGTACGAAGTTTGGTGCAGATAAACGTTTTGCCCAGGTATCCGGTTCTTTTTTGATGGAAGAAAATGGGGCCTTTGGAGTCCAGTTTTATGATGATCATCAAAATGGGCATCAGCCAGGGATATATCAATAGGATGACAAATAAGGAAAAGGTGAAATCAATACAGCGTTTTAGGAGGAAATAGCCGTATCTCTTTTTTAAATTTTTAACGAGTGCCCTCTGAAGGCCTTTCTGGCCGGAGGGGACGACTTGGTTCATAGAATAGGGAGCTGAGGGTGTACGATTAGATTGCCTGACAACAGATACAATTTTACAATATTTTTTTCATTAAGTTATTTTAATTCACTCTTCAAACGTTTGCTCATTTTTCGAGTCAAATGGTTGCCTTATTCTTTAACCCTTTATTGTAACTAACAATTTGCAAAAGCCATTATCCTATACTTTGGTAGACAAAGTATACCTCAGGGAGGGTGTATCCGCCCCCTTTGCTTATAACGACGGCGAGGATGCCGAGCAGTATTTACTGCACTTGTTTCAAACAAGTAAGGACCTGGGCACAGGCTCAGAAGAACTCGCCAAAGGCATTCGGGATTGGACAAGCCGCTACCATTTGTCGGTCCAGCGTGTCGATCTGCTACGACCCTTTTCTGAGTTCCTGAAAGACAAAAGGGTACTGGAGATCGGGTCCGGATGCGGGGCCATCACCCGCTTTCTGGGAGATAATGCCGCCTCCGTAATGGCGCTGGAGGGTAGTCCCAGACGGGCCGCCATTACAGCGGAGCGCTGTAGGGACCTGCCCAACGTAGCTGTCGTGCAGGATAATTTCAATGATTTTTGCTGGGAAGAAACCTTTGACGTAGTAACCCTGATTGGGGTATTGGAGTATAGTAACCTCTACATGGAGGGACCCGATGCGCCTGGAGCGTTGCTTAACAGACTCCGGCGTTTCCTCAAAAAAGGAGGCCAGCTCATCCTGGCCATAGAAAATAAGTTGGGGACCAAATACTGGGCTGGGGCCCCCGAGGATCATACAGGAAAGGCTTATGACGGAATAGAAGACCGTTATACGTCAGAAACGCCCGTCACTTTCGGAAAAGAAGAATTAAAAGACCTCCTTGGCTCGGCAGGGTTTGTCCATACAGCGTTTTATTATCCCTTTCCGGATTACAAATTTCCTACTGTGGTCCTAAAGGATGAACACCTGCAAGTAGAAGGATTCAACCTGGAAAACCTGCTCATGCCCAATGCAGACTATTTCCAGGAAAAGCCTTACCACTGTAATTTTTCGGTACCCCTGGTCTTGAGGCAACTCATCCGCAATAAGCTGGCCGGAGACCTGGCTAATTCCTTTATGGTGACCGCCTCTTTGGATGTGTTGCCCGAAATGGTATCTGCCAATACATTGGGGTATACCTATAGCTCCCAGCGTAAGCGGGTATATGCAAAAGAAAATAGATTCGTTCGGCAATATGACGGCCAAATTTCCGTTCAACGTTCCCGGCTATACCCGGATGTTGTAGCTGCCCCGCACCCCTGGATCACCCAATACGTAGAGGGGGAAAGTTATATGCAGGGCAATATCCATTTCATCCGCTTTTTGGAGATAATGGCCACGCCGGATTGGTCTTTGGAGGACCTGGTGAAATGGGCCAAGCCATATGCAGCTTTACTGAGAAGCTTGTGTTTGAATGAGGCCGGACCGCTCATGCTCCATGGAAGATACCTGGATGCAGCCCCTTTTAACGTGCTCACTGATCGGCACAAGCTTTATTTGTTCGACCTGGAGTGGGAAGTGGCAGAACCCATACCCTTGCAGTATGTGCTGGCCAGGGGATTTTACTATTGCCTGGGGCGGACCCAGTACATGCAACCGCCGAAGAAAGGCACGCCCCTACAGTTTTTTGCCCTGATAGAGGCCATGGTTAAACGGTTAATTCCTGAAGCGGTAAACACCATAGATGATTTTGTCGAGCGGGAAAGCCGGTATTTTGATAAAATAGGGGTCCTGGACCAAAGTATCCCCAAAGATTTTTCACTTCCGGTCGGAGATAAGCATCCAAGCCGGGAATTCGCACTGAAAGAGCATTTGATAGAATCTTTAAGGGCCGAAAATGAGCGTTTTAAGGAAATAACGGAATGGTATAAGCGCACATATGAGACCCGATCTTTGGCAGGAATACTATTGACACGTATTTTTGCAAAGAATCGTTAAAAAAATAATATAATTTTATTCATATCTTAAAGCAGCAACTTTTATCGAAAACCCATCATTTTAGAAGCCCAAGTCGTTATATAGTCTGAGAACCGTGTATGGAATCGAAAAAAGTGTTGTTAGACTTCTACCTGTTAATTCCTTGTTATAACAATAAGGAAGGATTACTCCGGTCACTGGAGAGCGTAACCTATGCACCCAACAAATTCGCCATCCTCGTCGTAGATGATGGAAGCGATGAGCCTGTGTCCCCTTCCTGGTTTGAAGGAAGGATTCATCAGGAAACTATGCTTGAAATCCTGAGGCTGCCCCTGAACCAGGGAATCACAGCGGCGCTCAATGCAGGATTAGAAAAGATTGCCAGATATGGAAATGCTAAGTATGTAGCCAGACTGGATTGTGGAGACACCTGCTCCCCAATGCGGTTTGTCAAACAGGTCAATTACCTGGACGCCAATGAGGATATAGATTTGGTGGGGTCCTGGTGCGTATTTAAAGACCCGTCAAAAACTGGAGGCTACACCTACAAGACGCCAACGGAGCATGAATATATACGTAAGGGCATGTATTTCAGAAATATATTCATACATCCTACGGTCATGTGGCGGTTAAGTGCTCAGGAAAGAGTCAGTGCTTATCCGCAGACTTTTCCACATGCGGAAGATTATGGTTTTTTTCAATTGCTCCTGCAACAGGGCAGGGGAGCTGTGATGGGGGAAGTACTGGTTACCTGTGAATTAAATCCTAAAGGGCTTTCCCTGGGGAACAGGTCAGCGCAATTGCAAAGTCGAATGAAGGTGGTGCAGGCATTTGGTACCAACAAATGGCTTACCGCTATGGGTATGTTAAAGTTAAGGTTGTTGCAATTGGTGCCATACAGATTGGTACTTCGTTTGAAGAGACTACTTTATGAAGGTTAATAATCCATATCATCCATGAAAATCGTACACGTTGCAGAAGCATTTGCCGGTGGCATAGCGGTATTCATTAACTCTCTTGTGGAAAATATGCGGGATGACGAGCATATTATCATACATGGAGACCGTTATTGGGTGATGAAGGCTGAAGAGGTAAAGAAAATGTTTCCAACAGCCAATGTGCGCTTTATTCCTTGGACTTCGGCGGGAAGAAGTATACATCCTGTTAAAGATATGAAGGCCCTGAAGGAACTTTGCGGCTTTATTAAGGAGATTGAAAAGGAAGGAAGAATAGATGCGGTGCACCTTCATTCCTCTAAAAGTGGATTTTTAGGTCGGGTGGCTTGCCGGCTTATCGGCTTCAG
>CAJCIQ010000210.1 GCA_903970475.1 Beijerinckiaceae bacterium | reverse complement strand
GTAGTGGGTTCTAACCTGCTCCTTTTTGTGCCTAAGTCCAACCAATGGACCAATCCTGAGTTCAGTGAGGATACAGGAAACGCTACGGGTACCAACTCCATCAATGAACCTCCGCCTACCCGGACTTTTGGTGCAAACCTGACGGTCGTATTCTAATGCTTTCCCTTTTATGGATGTTAAAAATCAAATTATGAAATTCAATCATAGACTTCTGTATATGGGTTGTCTGTCGGCTTTATTAGGCCTTGGTGCATGCAGTAAAGGCTTCCTTAACGTTAATAACAACCCCAATAATGTGGCGGCTTCAGATGCACCAGCAGCCCTCTTATTCACCGGAGCCCTGTCCCAGACCGCTACCATAGTAAATGGAAACGGTACCGGAATGAGCGGGGGCGATTTTGAGAACCTGATGTTCCCCATGAACTACGAGTCCCTCAATACCAACTATCAGGTAGCCTTTAACATTACCCGGAACAACTATACCAGTAACGATTTTACAGGTGTCTGGGCCGACTGCTACCACGTACTCAATGATTATCAGACGGTACTGGCTACGGCTACCATCAGTGATCAACCTTTCCTGGAAGCTACTGCAAAGGTGATGATCGCCCTTCACTTCCAGATTCTGGTTGATGCTTACGGGAATGTCCCCTATACGCAGGCCCTCCAGTTGGCTTCAGGTATTATTAATCCTAATTATGATTCGGCACAGAGTGTATATACCGCCTGTATTGCCAAACTGGACTCGGCCATTACATTATTAGAGAGTGATTCGGTGACAGTTGCAGGGGCTCCTAATCCCGGTTCAGCTGATATCGTGTTCCAGGGGAATCCTACTGAGTGGATACAACTGGCCAATACCCTGAAATTGAGGATGCTGCTTCATGAAATCAACGTAACCGGCCAACTAAGTTTCATACAGGCGGAAGCGGCCAAAATCGCCAATGATCCAAACGGATGCCTGGGTGCGAGTCAGACTGCCACCATCAATCCAGGGTACGCTACCGACCTTTCTGCCCACCTCAATCCTTTCTGGTCGAGTTTCGGCTATACCATTACGGCCGGAGCAGGCAACCCTGACCAGAGTGCCAATACTTATATGATTAATAAACTGGCGAACTACAACGATCCCAGGGTAGGATATTTTTATTGTGTCGATGGAGCTGGGGGGTACTCGGGAAATTCGTTTGGAATTCCGTCAAATGCAAATTCCTCATACGTCGGCAGCGGTCCTGGCCCAACCCCCGGTCCTGCCTCCGGGTTGACTCCCCCCTTCGGGGAATCAGCCACCCAGAGTACCTGGGGGCTTTGCCAATCACCCACTCAGCCGGCCATATTGATGTCTTCCTGGGAAAGCCTTTTCCTGCAAGCGGAAGCTATTGAAAGGGGGTTGCTCCCTGGAGGAGACGCCGCTGCCAAAAGCGATTACCAGCAAGCCATCACGGATG
The DNA here is from genome assembly GCA_903970475.1 of Beijerinckiaceae bacterium. GTDB lineage: Bacteria > Bacteroidota > Bacteroidia > Chitinophagales > Chitinophagaceae > Dinghuibacter. The sequence goes on along the minus strand of CAJCIQ010000210.1, from coordinate 13,963 downwards.
ATTTCACTTACCTGAACGTATTTACGGATGGGGTTACGAACGGAAATACCGCCGCATCATATGCCCAGGCCTATTATTCCCAGCACGTCAATCTGGTCGGTTGGATTGCGAGCAGTAATAAGATCCAGGCCATCATCGAACAGAAATATATTTCCAACTGCCTGACCGATGTGGAAGAATCCTGGACGGATTTCCGTCGCCTGGGTTATCCTATAGACCTTCCTTTGTCCAATGACCCGGCATCTACTTATCCCAGGGTGAACCGGTTTATTTATCCCCAGAGCGAGTACAATACGAACGCGCAGCATGTGCAGGCTCAGGGAACCATTTCGCCTGCCGGACCTAAAATCTTCTGGATGCCCTAACCCCATTATTCATACAAATCAGGATGAACATGAAATCAATCAATCATATAGTTAAGATATTGGGAGCAGGGATGATCCTCCTATGTTTCAGCGCGTGTCTGAAAGACTCTCCACAATCGACCAATTTCAATACGGTTAAACCGGTTATAGAACAACTGCCAGCCCCCAATCTATTGTTTGCAGGGGCTACGTCGGGCGCCAATACTTATTGTTATTACAAAGAGATCAGGGTGGATTCAACCTATACCTGGACAGACTCACTACCCATTGATGTTGGCGGACCATTAATCAGCGCTGATGTGGTCGTTACCTTAGGAATAGATACCGCTAACTTCAATGCCTTTAATGGCAACAATGGAGGCGGATTTACCATCCTTCCCTCCGCCGATTATAGTTACGTCAATGGGAATACCGTGACCATTAAAGGGGGGACCGGTACAGCTGCTTGCTATATTAAATTCAACACCAAAGCCATAGACTGGACCAAGACCTACATTTTACCGATTGCCATTACCAATGCTTCCGGGCAAACCATCAGTGGCGACTATGGAACCATCATGTATTATATAGTGCCTGGTAACCAATACATGGGTCTTTATTTGTCTCAAGGATACCGGACGTTCATGAAGAATTCCTATTCCATCAATGACCTCAAACCCATGCAGGATTTATCGGCTATATGGACAGTTCAAGGCGGTTATCCAACAGCTGGAAACCAACCCTCCCAGGGACCCCAGGCCTTCGATCCCAACCAGGTGGTGACAAATTGCGCAGATGTGGCCATATACCAGGGTATTGGCGTACAAATGGACCTGACGGTCAACCCCGACAATAGCGTGGTTGTCTCCAATGACAATCTCTATGGATTTGGGAAACTGAATACTTATTTGCTGGATCCAGGTACGTCTTCATATAATCCCACCACCCATACGTTCACCTTGAGCTATGGGTTTATAGATCCCTATTCGGGTGACACGAACGTGGTTTATGAAGTTATGACCCGATTGAAGTAAAAGTTTCTCTTATTTTCTGATGTTTTATGTAATGAGTCAGGGGCCCCTTTCCAGGGGCCTCATCATTTGTCTTATATTTGCCCCCAAATAGTAGTGTTAACATGGCACAACCAGAACAACCCGCAAGTCAGTTGAATATTGAAATTTCAGAAGAAGTGGCCGAAGGCACTTATGCTAACCTGGCCATTATCACCCATTCCCACACCGAATTTGTTGTTGACTTTGTCAATATTATGCCCGGCACGCCTAAAAGCAAGGTGAAGTCCCGGATCATCTTAACCCCGCACCATGCCAAAAGGCTCATGAATGCGTTGGCCGATAATGTCACGCGCTACGAAGCGCTCCATGGAACCATACAGGATCTGGACGCTATAGAAGTCCCTTTTAATTTCGGAGGCCCTAGCGCTCAGGCGTAAAGGATCAGGCATGATGAAACGTCCCCGATAAACATGGAAGACCAATACCACCTTTTTTCCTTCGAGCGTTTACACGTATTTGCGCTAAGTGTATTTGTTGCGATGGGCTGTCCTGAAGATCAGGCCAGGACCGCGGCAGACAGCTTGCTGTCTGCCGATCTAAGAGGTGTCGATTCTCATGGGGTGGCTAGACTCAGCGGATATATCCGTCTTTGGGAAAACGGCAGGGTCAATGCGCGTCCCGATATACGGATCATCCACCAAACCCCCTCCACCGCCGTCGTCGATGGAGACCAGGGATTGGGGTTGGTCGTTGCTCCTTTTGCCATGAAGGTAGCCATGGACAAAGCCGCCTTGGCGGGTACTGGATGGGTAAGTGTGTGCAATTCCAATCATTATGGGATCGCCGGTTACCATGCCATGAGGGCTTTGGATCAGGATATGATCGGCATTTCCATGACCAATGCCTCTCCCTTGGTATCGCCCACTTTTTCTGTGGAAAGGTTACTGGGTACCAATCCCATTGCTGTGGCTATTCCTGCGGGAGAAGAACCCCCCTTTGTCGCCGACCTGGCTACGACCACCGCCGCCAATGGTAAGCTGGAAATGCTCCAGCGCAAACACCAGGAAGCCCCTTTGGGTTGGATCCAGGATGCGAAAGGGGAAGTTACCCAGGATCCCAGCGCTACGACCAGGGGAGGGGCTTTATTGCCCCTTGGAGGGGATAGGGAGCATGGGTCCCACAAAGGGTATGCACTGGGCGCGATTGTAGATATCTTTTCTGCCATATTAAGCGGGGCCAATTACGGCCCCTGGGTTCCCCCCTTTGTCGCCTTTTTACCGGTAGCCTCTGACTTACCAGGAAAGGGCATTGGTCACTTTTTTGGTGCCATGCGCATCGATGCATTCAGGCCTGCGGAGGATTTCAAAAGGCATATGGATCAGTGGATCAAGCGTTTCCGTAGTGCAAAGCCGGTGGAAGGCCAACCCAAAGTGCTCATACCTGGAGATCCGGAAAGGCTTATTTCCGCCCAACGCCTGGACCAGGGCATACCCCTGCTGGCCTCCGTGGTGGAAGATTTGAAAAAAATAGAGCAGAAGTTTTCTATCAAGCTTTAATTTCGCGGCAATTATGAAAATTATGAAGTTTGGGGGCACCTCCGTGGGAAAACCGGAGCGTATGCGCCAGGTAAAAGAACTGATCACCAGAGATCAGGAGCCGACCATCGTCGTTCTTTCCGCTCTTAGCGGTACGACCAATGCATTGGTAGCCATTGGAGAATCCTGTGCCCAGGGCAATAAAGCCCAGGCCAAACAGCAAATCGATGAACTGGCTGCCCACTACCACCGTTTTATTACCGAATTGGTGAAGACCGCCCCTGCGTTGGAAAAGGCCAAATCCATCGTCAACGAACACTTCGAATTTCTCAATATCATCCTGAAGATTTCATTCAATGAGGCCCTTCAAAAGGATATCCTGGCCCAGGGAGAGCTACTGAGCACCAAATTGTTTTCCTGTTACCTCGGTGAGGTAGGCATAGCGCATAAGCTCCTTCCTGCATTGGAATTTATGAGCATTGACAGTTATGATGAGCCCCAGATTGGGACCATTAAGGTAAGGCTGGGCATGTTGCTGGAAGAAAATAAGGACACCAAACTGTTTATCACCCAAGGGTATATCTGCCGGAATTCCCGTGGTGAAATAGATAACCTCAAAAGGGGAGGGAGTGATTATACCGCATCGCTGGTGGCGGCAGCCATTCAGGCTTCTGTGTGTGAGATCTGGACCGACATTGATGGCATGCACAATAATGATCCCCGCATGGTGGATAAAACCCAACCTATTGAAACCTTAAGTTTCGATGAGGCAGCGGAACTGGCATACTTTGGGGCTAAAATCCTGCACCCGGCTTCCATATGGCCAGCTCAACAGTATAATGTTCCGGTGAAGCTGCTCAATACCATGGAACCCGATGCCAAAGGGACCGTGATCCAGGAAAAGGCCTCTTCCGTAGGGGTCAAAGCCGTTGCAGCAAAAGACGGGATCATCGCCATTAAAATTAAGAGCAGCCGTATGCTACTGGCATATGGGTTCTTAAGGAAAATCTTTGAAGTGTTTGAAAAATACCGCACTTCCATTGATATGATTACGACCTCAGAAGTGGCCGTATCCCTGACCATTGACTCTAAAGAACACCTGGCACAAATCATCAAAGAACTGGAACCCTTTGGTACGGTAGAATTGGATGAAAACCAAACCATCGTTGCCGTTGTAGGACACGAACTGGCCCAGACGGGAGAAATCCTGACCCGGTTGTTCGATGCGCTGGCTTCCATACCTGTACGCATGGTTTCCTATGGAGGCTCTCACCATAACGTATCCATATTGATACCTGCCGAGCATAAGAAAGCCACTTTACAATTGTTGAATAAGGGGCTGTTTGGATTGTAAAACTGATACATGACAGAGATCTCTTTTGATAATACGGCAAATGCTTTTGCCTATAAATCGGATAAGGCGCTGAAGAAAGCTAATTTCCTGTTTGCTTCCATGGGTTATCAAACCCTGGTAAAATGGGGAACATGGATTACGCCCTGGGCTATACGCAGTGGACTCCCCGTGAAGGGCCTGATCCGGGATACCATTTTTGAACAATTTGTGGGAGGGGAAACCTTGGAAGAGACCGCTTCTGTAGCCAAAACCTTGGCTCAGTATCAGGTCGGCGTTATCCTGGACTACGGCGTAGAAGGAAAGGAAGGAGAGGATAATTTTGAACATGCTACCGAGGAGTTCATCAGGGTCATCCGATATGCCGCCTCTCAGCCCAATATTCCTTTGATCAGTATTAAGGTGACCGGGTTTGCCCGGTTTGCTTTATTGGAAAAGCTCGATACCGCCGCTGGTCCGGATGATGGCTATAAAGCCAGGATCGATCTGAATGGCCTTAGTACTACAGAACGGGAAGAGTGGAATAGGGTAAAGGAACGCATGGACCGGCTCTGTAAGGCGGCAGATGAACATAAGATAGGGGTGCTGGTGGATGCGGAAGAAAGTTGGATACAAACCCCCGTTGACGCCCTGACCATGCAAATGATGGACAGGTATAACCGTGAAAGGGTAGTGGTATACAATACGATTCAACTATACCGGCATGACCGCCTTGCCTTCCTGAAGGGTAGTTATGAAACGGCCCATGAAAAGGGATTTGTCCTGGGCGCTAAACTGGTGAGGGGCGCTTATATGGAAAAGGAAAGGAAACGGGCCGAAGCGCTTCTGTATCCTTCTCCTATTCAGCCTAACAAAGAAGCCACCGACAGGGATTATAACCTGGCCCTGGAATTTTGCGTGACGCACATGGAGGATATTGCCTTGATTGTGGCTTCCCATAACGAATACAGTAACCTGTTTGCAACCCGTCTCTTGCAGGAAAAGGGTTTGTCGTTACATCATCCGCATATTCATTTCTCCCAGCTCTATGGGATGAGTGATAACATTTCCTTTAACCTGGCTGCTGCCGGCTGTCCGGTAAGTAAGTACCTGCCCTTCGGACCCATCGGCGACGTAATCCCTTACCTGATGCGCAGGGCTCAGGAAAATAGTTCTGTTTCCGGCCAGACGGGCAGGGAGTTGGGGTTGATCAAAAGGGAACTGGAGCGTAGAAAGGCCGGGTAATCCCTTATTTTTGCAACATGCAGTCCTATCTCCACCTATTGCAGCATATCCTGGACGAGGGGGCGGTAAAAACCGACCGTACAGGCACAGGCACGCGTAGTTGCTTTGGGGCCCAATTGAGGTTTGACCTCCAAAAGGGTTTCCCCCTGGTAACCACTAAAAAGGTTCATATGAAAAGCGTGATCTATGAGCTGCTTTGGTTTTTAAAAGGGGATACCAATATCCAATACCTCAAAGAACATAACGTTTCGATTTGGGATGAATGGGCGGATGAACAGGGGGACCTGGGTCCTGTATACGGGAAGCAGTGGAGAAGCTGGGAGGGCGCCGGCGGCCAAACCATAGATCAGATTACCGATGTGCTTGGCCAGATCCGCACCAATCCGGATAGTCGCAGAATGATCGTCAGCGCCTGGAATGTGGCGGATATCCCCCAAATGGCTTTGGCCCCTTGCCATTGCTTGTTCCAATTTTATGTGATTCCTGCTACGGATTCCTACAAGGCGCGCTTGTCCTGCCAGTTATACCAACGCAGTGCTGACGTTTTTTTAGGGGTTCCTTTCAATATCGCCAGTTATGCCCTGCTGACCATGATGATGGCTCAGGTTTGTGACCTGGAGCCTGGAGAATTTGTGCACACCTTCGGGGATGTACACCTGTATTCCAATCACGTGGATCAGGCAAAGCTTCAACTGAGCAGGGAAACCTATCCACTCCCCCAGATGAAGCTCAATCCAGGCGTGAAGGATATTTTCGGGTTCCGATACGAGGATTTTACCCTCGAAAATTACCAAAGTCATCCGGGTATCAAAGCCCCCGTTGCCGTTTAGTATGAAGGGGAATATGATGATCAGCAGCATCGTGGCGGCCGCAGAAAACTCCGCCATAGGATGGAAAGGAGACCTGCCCTGGAAGTTACCCAATGACCTTAAATTTTATAAGTATACGACCTGGGGGCTGCCTGTCCTCATGGGCCGGCATTCTTTTGAGTCTATCGGAAGCAGACGCCTTCCGGGTAGGTTTAATATCGTGCTGAGTGGGCAAAAGGAATTGGTGGTGAAACATAAGGGAGAACCCCACTCGGTCGTGAAAGCGGACCAGACGGATATGGACCAGCCTGTGTGGTTGGTGTCTACGCCCGAAAAGGCCCTGGAGCTGGCGGCAGCTACCGATTGTAAAGAAGCGTTTATCATTGGTGGCGCTCAGATCTATTCTTTATTCATGGATGTAACGGACAGGATTTACCTGACCCGGGTGCATGCCAGCCCTGAGGCAGATACCTTTTTCCCGGAGCCAGACTGGGCTAAATGGAACCGCATGCAAGCCAGAGACTTTAGCGCCGATGAGCACCACGGCTTTGCCTATACCTTCGAAACCTGGGAACGAAAAAGCTGACGCTGATACTATGGCCTACTCTGCCCTTCAACTTGGACCCAAATACATACATTATCAATTGACCTCCGCTAATGCAAAGGGCCATGGGATCCATTCTCCTTTCATTTTTGAGCTGGTGACTAAAGTGCTGGGTGATAAAACCGCCTACGAGGATTATGTTGCAGTGGAGCATATCCGGCGTGAATTGCTCCATAGCAACGCACGCATTCCTACCATTGATTTTGGAGCAGGATCTGGTTCCTCCAAAGCTTCCGGGGCGCAAAGGCGGCTGTCTTCCATTGCGCATACGGCCCTGAAACCGCCTAAATTTGGACAGTTGTTTTATAGGATGTCCAGGTATTATAAGCCAGCCAATATCCTGGAATTGGGCACCAGCCTTGGCATTACGACGGCCTATCTGGCCAAAGGCAATCCGGAAGCCAAAGTGATCACCCTGGAGGGCGCGCCTGCCATTGCTGCGGTCGCCAGGCAAAACTTCGCTACATTAGGGAGCAGTCATATACAGGTGGTGGAAGGCAACTTTGACCAAACCCTGGCCGGCGTCCTGCAACCCTTGAAAAGCCTGGATCTGGCGTATGTGGATGGGAACCATAGGCTGGAACCTACGTTGCGTTATTTTGAGCAAATGAAGCCCCTGTTGCACACGGATAGCATACTCATCTTTGATGATATTCACTGGAGCCCGGAAATGGAGCAGGCCTGGGAGAGGTTGAAGCAGGATCCGCTGGTAAGATGTTCCGTCGATCTATTCTACATCGGGATACTTTTTTTCAGGACGGAGTTCATGCATACCAAACACTTCAGCATCCGCTTCTAGATCAATCCTTCACATAGGGTAAGTGAATACCTGCATAAGCGGGTTTGACCAACTGATCCTTTAATTTCTTAAACGTTTCCAACGGCCCTTTAGTGGCAAACATGTTTACCAGCCAGGCAGGGACGCTTCCCCCGGGATCTGTCCTCAAGGTGTAGTCTATCTGTACCATATGGTTGGGTTTTGGAGAAATGACCCAAAGCCCTTCAGAGGCGGCCACCCGTACTATGCCCGGTTTGGAGGGAATGTAGTTGGATACGGTTGGCCCGTTAATGGTGACCACTTTGGTCAGGGTATCCTGGGTTACTTTAAGATGGGCAATAAAATCCCGGTTACTGATGGGCCAGGGGAGTGCTACTTCGCAATAGTAATACAGCTCTGAGGGCGATACCTGCTTGAGCAGCCTGGATGTTTTAATGGAGTATACCCAATCGGTACCCGTATTGACGTCCATGATCACCGCCACCATCTGCGAAAGGGTGGCGGTGACTGTGCAGATAACCCGTATGGCTTTGAATTTGGAATCCGGCAGTTCCTTCATGTAAATGGAAACGCCGTCCTCCTGGGTCTTCAAAGTCCAATCCTTCTGGGCGCCAGCCTGGAGGAAGGCGCCGCAGAAAATAATAAGGAGTCCGGTGTATCTAAATAGGTTCATAATACAGGGTTAATGTAGGCTTCATGCAACCGGCTACGCAATAGCTTTAAGGCTTTGTCTCACGGCTTCAATGGTCTTATCCAGATCCTCCAGGGAAAGGGCGTTGTTGAGGAACCAGCTCTCGAAAGCGGAGGGTGGTAAGTATACACCCCGTTTGAGTAATTCGTGGAAAAAGCGCTTGAAAAGTTCCACATCACTTGCCGCCGAAGTGGCAAAGTCTACCACGGGGGTTTTAGAGAAGTGCACACTGATCATAGACCCTAGTTGATTGACCTGAAAGGGAACACCGCTATGCTCCAAGGCTTCGGTTAAGCCTTTTTTCAGGTAGAGGGTTTTTTGCTCCAGGCTACTATAGATGGAAGGATCTTCTTTAAGGGTTTTGAGCAAGGTATAGCCTGCAATCATTGCCAGGGGATTTCCACTCAGGGTTCCTGCCTGATAGACTTTACCGAGGGGTGAAATATGTTCCATGATGGCTTTCTTACCCCCGAAGGCGCCTACCGGGAGACCAGCGCCGATCACTTTTCCGTAAGTAACCAAATCGGCTTCAATGCCCAATCTTTCCTGTGCACCTCCCGGGGCCAACCTGAAGCCAGTCATGACCTCATCCAGGATAAATACAATGCCTGCTTCATCGCAAATCTGGCGGAGGCCTTCCAGGAATCCTGATTCAGGTAGAATACAACCCATATTACCCGCTACGGGTTCAATGATGATGGCTGCTATGCTATCCGGATGGGCCGCGACCAATTCCCTGACTGCTTCCAGGTCGTTGTAGGGGGCCGTCAGTGTATCGGCTGCCACACCCGGTGTAACCCCGGGTACGGTTTGAATATTGAACGTGGCCAGTCCACTACCTGCTTTGACTAAGAAAGCGTCTGCATGTCCATGGTAGCAGCCTTCGAATTTGATGATCTTATTGCGACCGGTATAGCCTCTGGCCAGCCGGACGGCGCTCATGCAAGCCTCTGTACCACTGTTGACCATACGAATCAAGTCCACATTCGATGTCATGGAAATGATCAGCTCGGCCATTTCAATTTCCAGGGCGGTAGGCGCACCAAAGGAAGTCGCCGTCAGCACGTGTTCCCTAACGGCCTGCACCACCGGTTCATAGGCGTGACCCAATATCATGGGTCCCCAGGAAGCGATATAGTCTATATAATGATTCCCATCCTCGTCAAAAAGATAGGCCCCCTGGGCCCTTTGCATAAAGACGGGCGTTCCTCCCACGCTTTTAAAGGCTCTGACAGGAGAATTGACCCCTCCGGGAATGAAGCGTTGGGCACGCTCAAATAATAGTTGGCTATTGTGAAACATACGGATAGCTGATTTAAGCGTTGAGCAATTTGGCTGCTTCTTTGGCAAAATAAGTGGCGATCAGGTCGGCTCCCGCCCTTTTGAAGGAGGTCAGGGTTTCCAGAATGGCTTTGTTTTCATCAATCCATCCCATCCGCGAGGCCGCTTTGATCATGGCATACTCACCGCTGATATTGTAGACGCTGACAGGAACCTGAACAGCATTCTTCACTTCCCGGAGGATATCCAGGTAGGGAAGGCCTGGTTTGACCATGACGATATCCGCCCCTTCTTCTACGTCCATGAGGGCTTCTTTTACCGCTTCTGTACGGTTTGCATAATCCATTTGGTAGGTCTTTTTATCTCCAAATCCAGGCGCTGAATCCAGGGCATCCCTGAAGGGGCCATAAAAACAGCTGGCGTATTTGGCGCTGTAAGCCATGATCCCGGTTTTGGTAAATCCATCCTTTTCCAAAGCGCTGCGGATGGCGCCAATCCTTCCATCCATCATGTCAGAGGGGGCCACAAAATCAGCCCCGGCCCGGGCATGACTCAGGCTCATACGAACCAAAGCCTCCACGGTAGGGTCATTGACGATTTCTCCATTGTCAACGATCCCATCGTGCCCGTAAATGGAATAGGGATCCAGGGCCACATCGGTCATAACCACCATTTCAGGCACTGCTTCCTTAATGGCTTTGATACTCCTTTGCATGAGTCCATCAGGATTCCAGGCTTCTTTTCCGGTATTATCTTTTAAGTCGTCGGAACACTTAATAAACAGGAGTACGCATTTTATGCCCAGGCTCCACAATTCCTTTACCTCGTTGACAGCTCCATCCAGGCTCCTGCGGTAATAATCAGGCATGGAGGGGATTTCATGCACCTGACCTACGCCTTCATCGATAAACAACGGCACAATAAAATCGTCAGGTGTCAGTATCGTTTCGGCTACCATGGCGCGAATGGCGGGCGATTGCCTGAGGATCCTGTTTCTTCTCATCTGGAACATATATCGATCGCTTTTATTTTTTCAAATCCATTGCCTGGGATGCTTACAAGCATCCAGCAATGCTGCCTCCGGACTACCGGCTTTGGGCTCGTATTTGTATCCCCACCTGGCCCTGGGAGGCAGGCTCATCAGGATGCTTTCCGTGCGTCCGTTGGTTTTTAAACCAAACAGGGTTCCCCTGTCGTGCAGCAAGTTGAACTCTACGTAACGTCCCCTCCTTATCTCCTGCCATTCCAATTCCAATGGGCCGTAAGGATGTCCCAGTCTTTTATGCACGATGGGAAGATAGGCAGGTAAAAATGCCTCTGCACTGGCCCGCTGAAAGGCCATCAGGAAGTCGATGTCTGCGTTTGCCGTAGGGCGTAGGTGATCATAGAAAATGCCTCCGATGCCCCTCATTTCCTTTTCCCTATGTGTATTGGAGAAGTAATCATCGCACCATTTTTTGTAGGCCGGATACCTTTCTTTTCCGAAGGGGTCCAACGCCGTTTTCAGAGTGGAGTGAAAGTGACGGGCGTCATCAGTAAACAGGTAATAGGGCGTCAGATCCGACCCTCCTCCAAACCAACGGTCTATGACCTGGCCGTCGGTATCGTATAATTCGAAATACCTCCAATTAGCATGCGTTGTCGGCACATAGGGATTCAGGGGATGCAGGACCAAAGAAAGACCAGCGGCAAACCAGGAATGGCCATCTATTTTCAACTGGGTTCGCATGGGTTCAGTGACCATGCCTTCTACAACAGAAGTATTGACGCCCCCTTTCTCCAAAAAATTTCCTCCGGCTATGACCCTGGTCAGGCCACCTCCTCCACCTTCTCTGCCCCAGGATTCAGATAGGAATTTTTCTTTTCCGTCTATTTCTTCCATGACGTTGCAAATCCTGTTTTGCAAGTCTAGTATAAAGCTGACCCATGCTTCCCTGAATGACCTGGTGTCTTCCTTAGATGACATGGTGCTTATGTTGTTTTACGGTTTCCACAAAGATCTTTGCGTGATCCACCGGTACGCCCGGAAGGATGCCGTGTCCCAGGTTGGCAATATGACCTTTGGGGCCAAAGGCATTCAACATGGCCGTTACTTCTTCGGCTATTTTGGCAGGAGGCGCCATCAGGTGGACAGGGTCGTAGTTGCCTTGCAAAGCCACGTCCTCTCCTGCGAGTTTTCTGGCCATTTGTGGCGTAATGCACCAGTCTATACCTAAGCCTTGAGCACCGGTATCCGCCATGGCGCTTAGGGAATACCAAGCTCCTTTGGCAAACAAAATAGTGGGCGCCAGATCTTTGACTACAGCAACAATCTGGCGCATATAGCTCAGGGACCAGATTTCGAAATCATCAGGGGATAATAGTCCACCCCAGGAATCAAATAGTTGTACCACATCAGCCCCAGCTTCAATCTGTGCTTTCAGATAGGCGATGGTGGAGTCCGTGATCATTTGCAGCAAAGTATGGGCTAACTCAGGATGGGTATAGCAAAAAGCTTTGGCCTCATCAAAAGTCTTGGAGCCTTTCCCTTGTACCATGTAGCACAGCAAGGTCCAGGGAGCGCCTGCAAATCCTATAAGGGGAACTTTTCCGTTTAATTCTTTTTTGATCAGCTTGATGGCTGCCGGCACATAAGACAATTCCGTATGGGGATCCGCAACGTGCAGGCGTTCCAGGTCTTTGGCGGATTTGATGGGATCGGGCAGAACGGGACCTTTGTGCTCTATTAATTGTACTTCCAGCCCCATGGCCTGCGGTATGACCAGAATATCGGAAAATAAAATGGCGGCATCTACGCCTATTTGGTAAACGGGTTGCAAGGTGATTTCGGTAGCTAGTTCCGGTGTCTGGACGCGCTCGAAAAAGGAATATTTCTCCCTCAGTTTGATGTAATCCGGCAGATATCGGCCTGCCTGCCGCATCATCCACACGGGGGTCCGTTCTGTAGCTTCTCCCCTCAATACTCGTAAGATCAGGTCATTCTGTAGTGCACTCATTCGTGAAAATGGTTTTCGTAGTAAGATTGAACGCACCGGAGCAAAGCTTCCTGAGTAGGTGCTTCACTGATGATGACGCGTTTTGTATAATTCTCAAGCGCATTGGCCGTGGTTTGACCTATGGCCGCATAAATTGTGTTTTTTATTGACTGATTCAGCTGAAAAAAGCTCTCTACCCCGCTGGGGCTGAAGAACAGGATCCCGTCATAATGATGATCTACCTTTTGGGGTTGTTTGATGGTTTTATAAACGGAAAAAGTCTCCACCTTTATCCGGTGTTTCTGCAACAGCAGGGATAATTCCATACGGTGATCTTCGGCGCAGATGAAATACACATCTCCAAAGCACTTGCTTTCAACGATCTGAGCAGCGAGATCCCTGGAATTGTCTGCCGTAAACCTGATCTGGTTATGTGGGAATCTTTCCTGCACTTTGTACCGGGTTTTGTGGCCAATACATCCGAACCGCCAGGTCTCTGTGCTTTGGATAGTGGGCAGGAATTTGATCGCATTTTCCGAGGTGACCACCACCAGGTCCGATGGACCTATGGCGTCCAAACGTCTTTCCTGGGATCGGTTGAGTGGAAGGGCTTCTATCTGTATGAACTCCATTTCCATCAGACCCCAATCCTGAGCCAGGGCCCAGTCTCGTGCGGTTGGATCCAGGTGTTTGGTGCTTAATATGGAAATGGATGCTTTCATTTGTGGCTAATGTTTTTGTATCAGCGTCCCTGCCCCTCTTTTTAACAGGGCCTCTGCGGCTTTTTGTCCTATTTCTGCTGCCTCTTCCAGGGGAACGGTGATTTCTTCGGTAAGACAGATTTTTCCATCCAGGCTGCACACATTGCCTTTAAAATGCAATGACCATCCATTGATGGTGGCCCTGGCTCCCACTGGGGTGGAACAACCGCCCATCAGGGTGCTCAGAAACTCCCTTTCTATATGTACACAGGCTGATGTGCCCGCATCGTGAAAGGATTCACAAGCCTTAAGCAGATCTACGTCCTCCTCTCTTCTCACAACAAGAATGGCTCCCTGGGCGGGGGCGGGGACCATCCAATCCAATTCAATGGCGTGCATGGGCCTTACGCCAATACGATCCAGACCCGCAGCGGCAAATATGGCCCCGTTCCAGTCGCTGTCTTCCACTTTCTTAAGTCGGGTATTGACGTTACCCCTCAGATTTTCTACCTGGTGGTGGGGAAAACGATGCAGCCATTGGGCCTTTCTGCGCAGGCTGCTGGTAGCTATGGTCGCTATGCCGGCGGGATTGTCCAGAAAATCGGGGCTTCCTTTGTAAACCAGCAGGTCTTTAGCCGTGGCCCTGGGGAGTACAGC
>CAJCIQ010000209.1 GCA_903970475.1 Beijerinckiaceae bacterium | reverse complement strand
CCCCAAAACTACCCCCGCCGAACTCGGTTCCGGAGGAGTTGTCTGGTGCCGGCTTTGCGCCAAAGGATTGATCAACCGCCAGTGCCTGAGCGACTTGAAGTACCTTGATGGCGGACCCACTGGAATGAGGGTCTTTGGCATAAGTAAAGCCGTATTTGGGTTCCCGAAGATAGCGGATCAGCCCCCAGGCAATGAGGATCAGGGCTGCGCCCGCCAAACTCAAGGCTGCCGCTACGGGTAGCAAGTGATGATAATACCTGAAGGTAAGCACAGCCGCTGCCAAGCAGAGGGCTCCTATGTCAAGAAGGGCTCTGTCGGTCTCTAAAATACCATAAGTCAGATAGGCTATAGGGATGAGGGCCGTAGCAGCGGCAAAGCCCCACGAAAAGTGGAGCGGTCCATAACCGCTTTTGTCCGCCACATAATAATTAAGGCTCGCGTATAAACCGGCAAGGGCGCCATAGGTCAATATTTCCAGACAGCCCTTAAAATCCCTGAAACGCTCCAGGATCAATCCTTGCACTGCCAGCCAGTATACCAGCAAACTGAATACACCCATGCAGAGCACACCTATTTCATGAACCATTTGGGACGCAAAAAACAGGGTAAGCAATAACAGTCCCAGTGTAGCCAAAGACAAAATCCGGTCAGCCGTAAGCAGCGCACCCAAACCGCAAAGAAGGGCCCAAACCAGGGCCGCAGCATCATTGGGCATGGCATTGTTCCACCCAGTCAAACCCAGGCCAAGAAAAGCTATACCCATCCAGTTAAGACCATCGTCTACACCTGAATGCATGTGGTGTTTGCTTTTAGTGAATATCACTAACCCCACCCACATGAGCAGGCCCCAAAAAACGAAAGAGAACCTCATGGTACGCGCTCCATTGGTTCCAGCCAAGAGGTAAAAAAGCATATAAGATGCCAGGGCAATTATGCAGGTCAATACAAATAGCCCGGTTCGGATGAATATATTGGGCGAATAACGTTGAGCAGGCTCCGTGGCCTTGTCCCTATACAGTAGTCCCATGGCTGCGTTTTAGTTGTTTGTTTTTTATGACCATGAAATAGCCCAATCCAACAGCAGAAATAAGGTAATACAGCAGTAATAATTCTAACATCCCAGCGGAGGTAACAGCATCCAACGATACTGTCCCGAAAATAGCTACCCCTATATAGCTATATAGTCCCATCAAAAGCATAAGGTAGAAAGAGCCCCTTTGCATGGCTTCCCTATAGATTACATAGCTCATAACTGCCAGGAGCAGCAACCAAATGAACATGATACCGGTAGACCCATCGTAGTGCATCATGCCTGCCAGTGCAGCTATGCATCCAATATGGATGGCAAATTGCCTATAGGTGAAGGCAAAATGGGATTTGAAGCGTTTCACTTCGCTGCCCTTACCCACCAACCATAGCCCAATGGCAAGCAATACGCCGGTGTAGATTAAGGGTACTGAATTAAAATCATTATCCTTAAATACGTCCAAAGGCGTCACCACAATACCTAGAAAAGCAGCCAGGTTGGTGATGGCCAGACTTAAAACCCCCAAATGATCAAAATAATAAGCAGCCCCAAAGAGCACCAGCAAAGGAACAAAGGTGGCCAGCCGGGCATTGGGCCCAAAGAGGGAATATTGGTATTGCAGGTATCCGATGAGGGTAACAAAAGTTAGGCAGGCCAGTAGCAACAAGTAATCATATCCTATTCCTTTAGAGAAGACCTTGGCAAGTGAAAACCGGGTTTGACTGCGAAAACAGAGCGCAAAACCGACTAGGCTGATTAGGGCTAAGGCCCCTACGATAGCCAACCGGTCTATATAATCCAGGTTTTTATACACCCAAATACCTAATCCGGTACTGAGGAGCAGCACACCCGCAGCCAGTAAGGCTTGGAGTTCCCAGTGCAGGGACAGCGGTGGTTTTTCCGAGGTACGAGTCATGGGGCTAAAATACGGAGTTTTTACCGGGAGAATTTCCATTTCCCAGACCGGATATAGATCATGGCCATCGTGCCCAGGAATATCCAATACAGGTATTCGGAACCCCAGGCCCAAACCAGACCCAGGTTCCATTTCTCCTGCACCAGGTATACATACACAACATAACAAACCAGGGTGATGATTTCCATCCAAAGATTGGCCCTGGTCTTACCCGTGCCGGTCACGGCATTTAACCATACGGTGGCTATGGACATCAGACACAGGCTTCCTGTAATCATGCGCAGCAAGGGAATTCCGGTTTGTATAAAGGTTTCGTCTTGTCCATATATACTTAAAAAGGCCCTGGGAAACAGGTTCAGAATCAGGGCAATACCTATACAGCAGCCAAGGCTTAACCACATGATCCTGCGAATGAGTGGCTCCACCTTATTTTCCATACCCTGACCGATCACGTTAGAGACCATGGTATTGGTAGTAGAGGCAAAGGACCAGCAAATTACCCCCAGCAGTCCAATGACATTGCGTAAGGTATTGGACACGGCCAACCCAAGGATGCCATGATGTTCGATAAGGGTATAAAAATACAACCAGCTGGCCAGGCTCATGGAATACTGCAATACCAAAGGAAGGGAACGCCGGAAAATGAGCATGGTCAACTTGGGATCAAATTTGATCTGACGGAATATGTAGAATTTTTTGGGTAAGCCAATAGCCATAATACATGAAAGGACCACCACCATACCCGTACATTCCGCAGCAATGGATGCATAAGCCGCCCCATTAAACCCTAGAGCTGGAAATCCCAAGCGTCCTTTAATCAGGCTATAATCCAAGACCACGTTGACGATCGTTTCGGCCAGCGTTCCATAGACCAGATAACGGCTATGATTGGTACCCACTAAAAAGGCATTGCTCATTTGGTAAAAGAACAGAAAGGGCAAGCCCCACACCCGGATATAGAGAAAAGTAACGGCTTCCTGACGTACTTCGGCAGAATGCAGAAAAAAGGTCATCAGAAAAGGGGTAACAAAATAGGTTAGGGCTATGCCTACGGCTGCAAATACCAGGGATAACCTTAAACCCTGGGTATAGGTACGCCCTATGGCGGCATAGTTGTTTTCACCGGCCCTGCGGGAAATGATGGACTGAAGACCATTATTGAGTCCATTTCCTGCTACAGCCACCACCAGGTAATAAACACCCGTGATACCAGCAGTAGCCAGTTCCCTTTCCCCCAAAGCGCCTAAAAAGATGTTATTGGTGATAAAATTGATCTGAGGGATCACCAGGGCCACCCAAATGGGCAAAGCGATGGATAATACCTGCCGGTTGGAGATACTCAGCCTCAAATCCTTTCTATCATTCAGCAAACCTTCCATCTTAGCAACCCTCGTTTATATTGATGTCGCGAATTTATTTTATTATTGCGTCTGAACCCGTATTAATATTCGATTTGGAACCCATTATTGTCATATTACCCCCCTTAGTTGAGTCACTTCCACCCGGAGAGCACCAGTTGTTATTGCAGATAGGGGAACAAGAATTGTATATTAGTTTGCTTCATAAAAGGGATCAACTGATTTTAGGCCATCTGGCGGTGCATCACCTCGGCGACTGGCAGGAAAACAGCTGGACCCAGACCTGGCAAATGCTGGAAGAGAAATACCCCTGGCTCATGCAGTCCTGGAACAAGGTGTTTATTTTTTATCAGCAAGGAGAAAGCGCCCTGATCCCAGCTACCTGGTTTCAAACCTGGTATAAGGAGAAAATCATGGAAACCCTCTTTGGACTCCAGCCTGATACCATGATCTTCTCTGACCTGATCCCGGAAGCGTCCATCTACAACTTGTACCAGGTGCCCCGCTGGCTCCATGGCAAAGTATTGCGCCACTTCAAAACAGGAGAATGCTGGCACCAGCGCACACCAGAGATCCGGGAGTTATTCCAGCAAAAAATGGAAGAGTGCGTGAAAGTGGTGTTTTATCCCAACCGCTTTGTCATCACCATATTCCAGGATGGGCAATTAAAATTGGGACAGACCTATAGTTACACCTCCCCCGAAGATG
>CAJCIQ010000208.1 GCA_903970475.1 Beijerinckiaceae bacterium | reverse complement strand
CCCCAACCTTCAGATAACCTCCATCAGTGATTTTAAAGACAAATCTGAGCTGGTTGCTACGCTGAGTCAGCACTGTCCAAACCTGGATGTCCAGGAAAAGGAAGCGCAAATGGAGGTCATTTTGCAAGATGAACGCTTGGGTAGCACCAAAGAAGAAAGGGCGGAGGCCTTGAAATCTAATACCAGGATTGCGGCCTTCTTTAACATGACCGCCCTTGTTTTTCCCATTCTCGGTATCATTAGTCACATCACATGGCTAACCGCCTTATGTGCCATATGGCCATTATTGGGGCTTGGACTGCTGATGAGAAGCCAGGGTAGACTGAAGTTTATTACCATGAAAAAAAACAGCCCCATGCCCAGTCTTATCTTAGGCTTTGCATTCCCAACCATGGCGTTATTATTCACTACATTTTTTTCCTACAACCTGATCCATGCATCCACCGCTTTGTTGCCCGCTATCCTATTCGGACTTGTCCTGGCTACCCTCATCTATAAATTTGGCCTTAACAAGTTCGAAGGCAATATTGCCGGACAAGTAGCCCTCATGCTCATCGTATCCTTGGTTTATTCCTTTGGCTCCTACCTTTTCCTCAATGCCGCTTTGGACAAGGCACCTATTCAAACTTATCCTGCTTCCATTTTGGATAGAGGCGTCACACATGGTAAATCCACTACCTATTGGATAACCTTGACTGATTTCGGGCCGTATAAAGGGGCCCATCGCATAGATGTTAGCCATCGGGTATATGGTGTTACCCAAATAGGAGATACCGTAAAAGTAGATGTACATCCGGGTAAATTTAACCTGGCGTGGTATGAGATGGAAACGCCAAAGTTTAACCCTCCTACAGTCCAACAATAAACCCGCTAAGTTTTATTTTGAAATAATCTGCTGCAATTTCTCCTTATTGTGCTTATACGCCTCAAAAAGGCCCACCCGGGCCAGGACAAAGGCGCGCAGGTAATTATTGGTTTCTTCGAGCCGGTTGGATTGCTTGCTCTTGAAGTTCCGGTAGAGGGCTACAGGCGTGCGGATAAGACCCCAGGGGATGCCCCACCAACCTAGAAGTGCCGTAGTAAGTAAAGCTTTGTTACTGGCCTTATCCAGGCAATCCGGACAAGCCACCTTTAGTTTTTTATTATACCGGGTTAAAAAGATATAGCTCTGCACTTCGGCTGTAAGGGTAGCATTCAGCGGTTGGGCAGAAGACCCACAAGCCGGACAGTCAAGGCCACGGGCCAGGTTACCCAAAGCATCAAAGTCATCTGCGGACATGGGCTTGTTCTGAGCCTTCATGCCATCGACAATGTTGGCTCCCAATCCCCTTTTTTGCACCTCTGCTTTGACTATTTCCTGTGTTTCGGGCGTAAATCCCTGGGCATCGGTAGTGGAAATCCTTACCAACTCTTCATCAGACATGCGCTCATAGGTCTGTTTAACAAATTGGAGGTCTTCTTGTGGATTCATAAAGCAATAGGTTGGGTTATGTTGGAAAAAGATACAACTTTCACTTCAAACCTATTCCACCTTCAGAAACTCCACCGGATTAGCCGTAGCCGACTTGATGGCCTGATAACCAATGGTTGCGATCACTGCCAGCACTGTGGCCAGCACTGCCGGCACAAAAGTATCCGCTCCGATATTGGTCCTATAGGCAAACGTCTCTAACCAGCTATGGGCCGCCCACCAGGCCAGGGGCAGAGCGATCAATAATGAGACCAAAATGAGGGCAGCAAAATCTTTGGCTAATAAAATGACGACATCCCTCATCGAAGCCCCAAGCACTTTACGAATGCTCAGTTCCTTGCTAAGTTTGTGTGTTTCTTTCCCACACAAAGCACACCAATATTGTATCTTATTGACAATGTATAACTTATGGCCGATTTAGGCCCCAATAGGGTACCATAACCGAACACCCTTCTGCCTGTAACCGAACGAGGTGCCCATGCGAGGCTTATCCTGGCAGACAGCGGCTCCACCCCCCGATACAACATATTTTCCCGTATCAGATCCGACCATCACCGCTTCAATGATATAGTCATTCTTTGTCGAATCGAAGTAGCATTCAGATTAGTCCATAGGCACGTCTCCTGCGGTTTTGGGCGCTGTAAACACCGAATAGAAATAGACAATACTATCTGTTTCCCCATCATAAAACCGCTTGAACGCTTTGGCAATGGGATCTGCCCTATTACCATTACCCAAAGTCACCACGATAGGCATCATGGTAATATCTTCCGGAAGACCTGTAATTTCACCAAAATTCGTCCAATGCCCATCCGCATTACGGATCATCACTTCACCCACATAACATCCCGCTGCAAAAATGGTTTCAGCAATGTCATTCACTTTGACGCCCTCCTTCCGCATGTTGTGAAAGAAATAATCTATAAATTCCAGGGAAGTCACCGAATAATCCAAATTCACTTTGTTAATATTGGCTGCTGCTGCAACAAACTGTTCCGCGAAATTGACCCCGTTGGCAGCGACGACCTCATATTGTAGCGTAAGTCCTCGGGTTGGCATAGGCCCCGGATCCGATTCATTCATCTTTCCATGTTTGGATGATCCAAATAGTTTATTGAATAAACTCATTTCCTCAGGATTATGGGTTTAAAGGGTATCTATATCAAGATACTTAGGAACTTTTGATAATTTAGGCATATTCATCCGTGACCAGAATCCATAGGTTTAACTTATGAATCAATACAAACTTCTCCTATTATGTTGTATGGCATCCCTAGGTTCGTATGCCCAACGGGACCTTTATATTGTCCATGCCAATGTATTGGATGTCAAAAACAAACGCTTGGTTGCTGATCAAACAATAAAGATTAACGGTGATTCCATTGTCTCTGTAGGCAAAGGAACCGCACCGGAGGGCGCAAATATCATTGATGCTACCGGCAAGTATCTGATGCCTGGGCTCATAGATGCACACGTCCATTTCTTTCAAAGCGGAGGCATGTACACCAGACCCGATGTCATAGATCTAAGAAAGGATCATCCCTATCCCAAGGAAATACAATGGACCCATGACCATCTGGAAGAACAGTTGCATCGCTATATCCAACAGGGTATTACCACTGTTATTGATGTGGGGTCCAGCGAATACTTTTTGAACCAACGTAAAGCTTATATAGGAAGACCTGATGCCCCAGCTATCTATATGGCCGGTCCCCTGATCACCGACGAGATGCCTTATGGCTTTGACGGTCTGGGTCAAGACGCTCCTTTCGTTTTGGTAAAAACACCAGCGGAAGCCAGGGCCGCTGTGGATTCCCAATTGAGTTACGATCCTGACCTTATTAAGATCTGGTACCTGGTGTACCATACGACGGCTGACGCATTTTATCCCTGCGTACAAGCGGCCATTGATGAAGCCCATCGCGCACACGTGAAGGTAGCGGTGCACGCCACCGAACGCAATACTGCCAGACTAGCCGTAGAAGCCGGGGCCGATTACTTGGTACATAGTGTGGAAGACTCCCTGATTGGAGATGATTTTGTAGAAATGCTCAGACAAAAGAAGGTCATATTATGCCCTACCCTTATCATTGAAGATGGCTATGAACGTTCCTTTAAACAATCCTTAGCGTTGTCCACTACTGAAATTTTAGGTTCTGATCCCTTCGTCCTGACCAGTTTAATTGACTTTCCTTACTATGCAGACTCGGCCCTGGTACACCGCTACAAAAGAGCAGCCGACCGGCAATGGATACCAACAGTTAGACGGGACAGCATCCGCATGGTGAACCTCAAAAAGCTATCCGACGCAGGGGTGACCATTGTTGCGGGTACAGACGCAGGTAATATAGGGACCTTGCACGCCACCAGCTATTTAAATGAGCTCAAAAGCATGCAACAAAGTGGACTGAGTAACTGGCAGGTGCTACAGGCGTCCACCATAAACCCCGCCTTCATCCTGGGGCCAAACGATGCGGAACCACAACGATCCCTCAAACGGGCCGCCCAAGCAAGCAGCGTGAGCCAGATACGTCCAGGTGGAAAAGCCAACCTCCTTCTCTTAAGTGGAAATCCTGCGGAGAACTTAGACAACCTGAAGAGCATCCTGCTGGTCATCAATAAAGGCATTCCTATCCAGCCCGACACGTTGATAAAACTGAATCCGGAAGCACTGGTGCAGCAACAACTGGACGCCTACAATGCACATAACCTGGAGGCCTTCCTATCCACCTATTCCGATAGTGTTGAGGTATTCATACTCCCCAATAAACGCGTTTGCTATGGAAAGGATCAAATGAGGAAGATCTATGACTTCCTCAACCATAGCCCTAACTTGCATTGCCAGATCCTTAACCGCATCGTACAGGGCCACTATATTATTGACCAGGAACATATCACAGGTATCAGCGATATCACAGACGGGGCCGTGGTTTATGAAGTGAAGGAGGGAAAAATCCGCCGGGTATACCTGCCCATTCTATAAGGATTCCGGTAAGGCTTAGGCCCCCTCAAGTCGGCCTCAACATTATAAAACCGGGCCCGCTCACGTAGGCCCGGTTTCATTTATACCGGCACAGAACCCGTCTCCGACATCCGTGGATGGATGAAAGTATTTTCATCTGACCGCGTAGGAATCCAATAGAGGCCGGCATAGACGCCCCCCTTTGCTATAAGTTCAGTATGTGTACCTTCCTCGGCTATAACCCCATCCTTGAGTACATATATCTTATCGGCCTCCCTTATAGTATGAAGTCGATGGGTAACGGTAATGACTGTTCGTCCCTTCATCAAACGATTCAATGCCTCCATAACCTGTTTTTCCGATTCATTGTCTAAGGCAACAGTTGGCTCATCCAGGATAAGGTTAGGCGAGTTCCTTACAATGGCTCGTGCAATACCAATACGCTGGCGCTGGCCACCAGTATTGGTCCTATCGGGAGGCAGCAATTTCCTGGAAGATTTTTTCAACCGCTA
>CAJCIQ010000207.1 GCA_903970475.1 Beijerinckiaceae bacterium | reverse complement strand
CTTTGGGTGAGGGTCTGAACGGTTCGCTGTCCGGCCCCAGTGGGTTCCATGGCCCGAGCGGCCCCAGTGGGTTGAGCGGCCCGTCCGGCCTTAGCGGGTTGAGTAGCCCGTCCGGCCTTAGCGGGTTGAGTGGCCCGTCCGGCCTTAGCGGCCGCAGGCTGCATTATTGGGTGGGCTCTACCTATCAGTGGAGCTTCCCGGATGATCAGCCTTCTGAGGTGTTCCGTAAGCAAACGGAAGCCATTCTTCGCCAATGGCTGCGCCGCCCCTTTAAGGTGGTTGATCACCTGGCAGCCATCCGTCCTGCTACCCTGGAAAGGCAACCATTTGTTGGGTTCCACCCTGTCGTTTCTCAGATAGGAATACTGGGGGGTATGGGTATGAAGGGCTGTTCTATGGCCCCTTATTTCGCACACCAGCTCGTACAGCACCTGGTTTCAGGGACTCCTGTCCTTCCCCAGGCAGACGTGAAGCGGTTTTCACGGGTGTTGGGCGCCTAATCAGCCCAATGAAGTACACCGAGCCATTTGTTAAATATTTGTTAACTCATAACCTATAACCTCTTTCGTACGTTTATCGTTATATCTTCACCTTCATGAAAGAAGAACCTCAGGAGCCAACGAAGGCTCAATTGGAAATTCTGCAAATACTCTGGCAGTATGGACCGTCTACAGTACGCTTTGTCAACGAGCAACTGAATCAGCAAAAACAGGCCCTGAGTTATACCTCAACGTTAAAGCTGATGCAGATCATGCACGAGAAGGGCATGCTACTCCGGGATGAAAGCGCTATGACCCATGTCTACAGCCCTACGCTGGAGGAGAAAAGTACCAAGAACGTGGTGCTGGGAAAATTCCTGGACTCCATGTACAATGGCTCGGTAAAGAGTATGATGCTGGAGTTGCTGGGCCATGAAAAAACGACTACTCAGGAATGGGAATCCATCCGGAAAATGCTTCAGGACCTCAAAGATGATCCTTCCTAAAAATATTAAAAAGTATTGCTTATGAATCCGCTGATACACGCGCTCTGCTGGACTTTATTACATTCACTTTGGGAAGGACTGGTGCTGGCCCTGGTGGCAGGAACGGTGATGATCCTTTCCAGAAAGGCCAGCGCCACCCGTCGCTATAATCTGTTATGCGGACTACTGCTGCTCTTTGTTATTACCATAGGATATACGTTTTATTACCAGCTAGGTCATAATAATACGCTTTCAGGGACCGTCCTTCAGCCCGGCGCCACTGCGTCCGGTACGGCTCAGGCGGCTGTCGCTCCCCCCGGCGCCGTCCAGGCTAATGGCGCCACCGCCCAACCCGGAACCGAAACACCGGGTTCCGAAACCCCAGGAAGCCTCACCTCGGGCCAGCCCGGGTTCCGCGCCCTTCAGGTGTTCGTAGACTACTTCAATGCGCATGCCTCTGTAGTGGTGGTGATCTGGTTCATCTTTTTTATGGGGCGCTTCGTGCAAATGCTGTCCGCCCTGGTAAAAGCCCAACGCATAAGGCATTACGGCCATAGTCCTGTCCCCACCGAATGGGAACAAAGGCTAAAGGCCCTCATGGATAGGCTCCAGATACACCTACCCGTTAGGTTGCTGGAGTCCAGTCAGATCAAAGTGCCCGTAGTTATGGGTTACCTCAAACCCATGATCCTGCTCCCCTTTGGTTTGGTTAACAACTTGTCCATCCAGGAAGTGGAGTCCATACTACTGCATGAACTGGCCCATATCCGCAGGAGAGACTATCTCATTAACCTGGTACAAGGATTGCTGGACACCATTTTCTTCTTTAACCCGGCCCTCTTATGGGTGTCCTCCCTGATACGCCATGAAAGGGAGAATTGCTGCGACGATATGGCCATACACCAAACCGGAAGCCGCCAGCAATTTGTGGAAGCCCTGGTGTCCTTTTATGCTTATACCAATCCAGCTCCCAACCAATTTGCCCTGGCCTTTGCCGCTAAGGAAAGTCAATTGGTATCCCGGGTAAAACGCATTGTCTATAAAAAGAACCGCACCCTCAATCCCATGGAAAGAGGCGTATTGCTGGGAACGTTATTATTAATGGGTGTATCCTTCACGATCGTAGCCTGGACCACAGCTCCCGGTCCAGGTTCCAGGATGGAGAAGATGGGTTACCCTGGGGCGGGCGTTCCGGCTTCCCAACAAGTGCAAACCGGCACGACGGGCGCGCAGACCGGAGCCATGGCCCAGCCAAACATGGTACCCAACGTCCAGCCATTCATCCTTGCCCAACCTTACCCAATGGCTCAACCCAATCCTCGTCCAAATGTCCATTACCTTGGCCGGGACTACCTTGGCCGGGATACCATTCCTGCAAATGCCGGCGATAGCAGCACGGCGGATGCCTCAGACAGCAGCGCGGCTGATGCCAAAGACGGCGCCGAAAAAGGCGGAGGTGATAAAAAATCTGATGACCCAGACGATCCCCTGGTGGAAACACCCACCAAATGGAAGAACCTAGGCTATACCGACCATATACACCTGGATTTCCTGCTGGCCTTATCCGAACATGGCGTTACCCCTTCTTATGTAGAGGATCTTAAAAAACTGGGCTATGCCAATGTTTCCCTGGAACAAGCGCTGGAGCTCCATGATCATGGCGTTAATCCCTCCAACATCACGGAGTATAACCGGTTTACCGGTAAACACCTGTCCTTGGACCAGGTAGAAGACTATGTCGATCATGGGGTTAATATTGAGTACGTTCAGGAAATGAGGCAACTCGCAGGAAAGCCCATTACCCTAGAGCAAGCTATGGAATACAGGGATCATGGTGTTACCAAAGAATTTATAAAAAGCTTTGTTCCCCTGGGATATAACCTCACCCTTGATAAAGCCGAAGAACTGGTTGACCATGGCGTCAATGCGGATTACATCCGAAAAATAAAGGCTAAAGGTTTGAAAAACCTGAGCCTGCAACAGTACGAACGCCTCAAAGACGCGGGCTTCGAGGACTAACGGCCCGCCGGGCTCAGAAGTCCGGCGGCTGCATACATCACAACTGATTTAAACAATATATGCCATGAGAAGAATTGCTCTTTTTCTCCTGCTGGCCACCCTTTTGTCTTGTTCGACCCAGGGCCAGCAACCTCAACCCCAAATCCAACCTAGACCCCGACCCAATGTCGTTGCTAACGTCGATGACGAAGAAAGCTGGCAGCACTTCAAAAATTACAATTACAATTCCGACCCCACACCCGGTATGTGGAGAGCGATCATAGACAGTAGTGTAGCCTATGTGCAATTCCAGGGATTTGAATGGAATAGCCAGCGCATGTTTAAATTATCAGAACTAGGTACCTTACCCATAGATCATGAAGGAACCCTAACGATTCAGCGGGAAGCAGGCACCTTAACGATGAAGGGTTTATTCCATGAAAATCAAGGTCAGGGTACTTATTCCTTCCGTATAAATACGGAGTACCTCTCTTACTTAAAAGCGCAAGGATATAAGATTACCGATGATGAGGTTTCCCTGGGCCTTTTTCTCACTGACATGAGTAAGGACTACTTTGCCTACTTACGTATGCATGGCTATACCTCCATTTCCCAAAAACAATTCGAAGACCTGGCGGAGCAGAACATCTCCAAGCGTTTACTGGAGCGCTACTTCGACCTTTTTCAAAAAGAAGACTATGGGCACGTGTCTTTGGATAAGATCATAGAACTGAGGGAACACGGCGTTACCGCCACCTACATTAATTCATTGCATGACCTGGGATATCCAAGGTTCTCCCTGGACAAAGCCGAAGAACTCGTCGACCATGGAGTTACTCCCAGGTTTATCCTCAGCATCCGCGAGCTGGGGGAGAAAGACCTCACCCTGGACAGGGCTGAGGAATTGGTAGACCATGGCGTGAACGAAGAATCTGTACGAACCTTTCGGAAAGCAGCGGGCGCTGATATCCCATTGTCTAAAATAGAAGAATTGACCGATCATGGGGTTAACCCGGAGTTCATCAGAAGGTTGCATGACCTGGGTTATCCCGAAGTCTCTTTAGACAGAGCGGAGGAATTGGTCGATCACGGCGTATCCATTGAAACCATCAAGGGATTCAGGGACCTGGGCTACAAGGATATTACCCTGGCCAAAGCAGAAGAATTGGCCGATCATGGGGTCAATCCGAAGTTCATTCGCAAGATGAAACAAAAAGGTTACAATAACTTTACCCTGGATCAATATGAAAAGCTTAGAGACGCTGGCGTAGATGATTAACATTGCAACATTTTCCTTTTAGGTAAAACCCATTGATCATTTTTTAAAAATAAATGATAGAAATCCTATGCTCTTATAGTTAGTTATAGATATTTTTGTTGGGTCGTTAAAAACCATTGTGGTTCGTTCTTCGAGCAGAATAAGGCTTTGTATTAGTTAACACCGCAACATCTATCTATGTCAGCGCCTAAGAAAATCATCTTTTACCACAACTGCTTTGCCATTCCCGCAGAGATTTGGCTCGATCAGCAACTCGATCAGTTAGACATTCACCTAAAACAGGTCATGGCCTTCGATTTACCTGAAGAAATGCATTTCACTGTCCACGACAATCGTTACCTGCAATTCCCTGATTTTTTCCACGAACACATGGAAACACTCTATTCCCTGGTGGAATCCATTCGCGCGTTGGGCTACAGCATCTACGTACGTACGTCTTATGACAACAATCAAAGCCAAAGCGCCCTTGGCGCTGCCTAGTATCAAACCGGAGCGGCGGCCTAAGACCAGGCGGCCGGTCATGGGCGACGTAGTTTTTTAGTTTTTTACTAAAATATTTAGTAATTTGCGGTGTAATTAAGACCTGAAGTCCTATGCACTCCGCCAACACTTCCATCCGATCAGTGGCCCACTTCGACCTGGACGCATTCTTCGTTTCCGTGGAATGCCTCAAGCATCCCGAGTTGAAAGGAAGACCGCTGATCGTAGGCGGAGGGGAAAGAGGAGTCGTAGCAGCATGCAGCTACGAGACCCGGACCTTTGGCGTACACAGCGCCATGCCCATTAAGCTGGCCAAACGCCTCTGCCCCCAGGCTATGATTATAGGCGGAGACATGGAAAGCTATTCCAAGTATTCCCATACCGTTTCCGAAATCATTCAGTCCAAAGTCCCCATCTACGAAAAGGCCAGCATAGATGAATTTTATATAGACATGTCGGGCATGGACCGTTTCTTCGGCATATCCCGGTTCACCTCGGAGCTCAGAAACTATATCACCAAAGAAACAGGGCTGCCCATTTCCTATGCCTTAGCCTCCAATAAGCTGGTCAGCAAAGTGGGCACCAATGAAGCCAAACCCAACGGGCAAATGGAAATCCCCTTTGGCAAGGAAAAGATATTCCTGGCCCCCCTGGGCGTACAGAAGCTGCCCATGGTCGGCAAACAAACCACGGAATTACTCAGGCAAATGGGCGTAGAGACCATCAGGGTGCTTTCTGAAATACCCATGGAGATGCTCGGCAACCTGTTTGGGAAAAACGGCATAGAACTCTGGCGGAGGGCCAACGGCATTGATGAAAGCCCCGTCGTCCCTTATAGCGAGCAAAAAAGCATTTCCACCGAAAACACTTTCCAGTCCGATACGACCAACATGACCTTCCTGGGCAACGAACTGGTCCGTATGACGGAAAAGATCGCTTTTGAACTCAGGCAACAAAACAAACTCACGGGCTGCATCACCGTGAAGCTGCGCTACTCCAATTTCGATACGGTCACCAAGCAAGCCAGCATTCCTTATACCGGATCCGACCACGTACTCCTGCAAAAGGTCAAAGAACTGTTTGCCCAGCTCTATGACCGGCGCCTGCTGATCAGGTTGCTGGGCGTGCGTTTCACCCATTTGATCCCGGGCAACTACCAGATCAACCTGTTCGACGATACCCAGGAGATGATTCACCTCTACCAATCCATAGACCACGTGAAACAACGTTTTGGCGCCCATTTACTGAGGCGGGGCGTGGGATTTGACAATCCGAAATATAAACCGTGTACCTGAATTGCAAAACCTGGTTCAGCTACCGGTACGGAACGTTTTCTACCGAAGGGCTGGTGGAGGCCGGCGTGGAAGCCGGCGTTTCCGCCCTGGCCCTGACCAATATCAATGCGACCACCGATGCCTGGGACTTCTATGAATGTTGCCTCCAGCGTAAGATAAAGCCCATCATAGGCACAGAGATCCGAAACGGGGACAACGTGTGCTATATCCTGTTGGCTAAAAACCTCCAGGGATTGGGCGGCATCAACCGTTTCTTATCGATGTACCTGCAAAGCGGAGAGCCGTTCCCGGAGCGGCCCACGGCCCAGAACCGGAACTGGCTCACGGCCCATGTATGGATTATCTATCCCTTTGGGAGGTACGAGCCTGAAGCGTTGGATGAGCAGGAGTTGATCGGCGTAAGGCCCTCGGAAGCGGGCCGCCTCTTTGGTAAAAGCGTGCACGCCCACCCTTCCAAGTTCGTTGTGCGTCATCCGGTGACCTACCAGGATAAAACCTACTACAATTTGCACCGCCTGCTCAGGGCTATAGACAAAAACATTCTCCTGAGCAAACAGCAGCCCTCCGATATCGCTGCCCCCGACGAACACTTTCTCTCTCCGGCCCAGGTGATGATGACCTTTCAGGCCTACCCTTCCCTGCTCACCAGAACCTTGCAGGTCATAGACAGTTGCCGCCTGGAAATGGACATGACCAAAGACAAGAATAAACGTCATTTCACGGGCCATCCTGAAGACGACCAGAAGCTCCTGGAAAAGCTGGCCCTGGAGGGATTCCGGTACCGTTACGGGGACAGGGCAGACGCCATGGAAAGGGTGCACAAGGAACTGCGCATCATCCATAAACTGGGATTTAACGCCTATTTTCTCATCACCTGGGACCTGATCCGCTATGCCCAGAGCCGGGGATTTTATTATGTGGGCAGGGGCAGCGGGGCCAACTCCATCGTGGCCTATTGCCTACAGATTACCGACGTGGATCCCATTGAACTGGACCTGTACTTTGAACGCTTCCTCAACCCCCACCGCACCTCTCCTCCCGACTTCGACCTGGACTTCAGCTGGAGGGACAGGGACGAAGTGATCGATTATGTCTTCAAGCGCTACGGAGCCGAACACGTCGTATTGCTCGGCATGTTCAGTACCTTCCAGCGCAGCGCCGCCATACGGGAACTGGGCAAGGTGTTCGGGCTCCCCAAAGCAGAGATCGATCAACTCGCAGACAATCCACGGGCCACGCTCAAAGAAGACAAGTACCAACGCCTCATCCTGCGCTACAGCGAGCTGATGATCAACTTTCCCAACCACCTGTCCATACATCCGGGAGGCATGCTCATCAGCGAAGAACCGATCTACCAGTACACGGCCGTAGCCCTGCCCCCCAAAGGCTTTGCCACCAGCCAGATCGATATGTTCATAGCCGAGAAGATCCACCTGTTTAAGCTGGACATCCTCTCTCAGCGGGGACTCGGACATATTAAGGACTGCATACAAATCGTCCGGGAAAACAAACAGATCTCCATAGACATCCATCACGTGGAGGCCTTCAAGAAGGATCCCCTCGTAGCTACCCGCATCCGGGGCGCCGATTCCATAGGGTGCTTCTACATTGAGAGCCCTGCCATGCGCCAGCTCTTGCAGAAGCTGCGCTGTTCCGACTACCTGACCCTGGTAGCGGCCAGCTCCATCATCCGGCCCGGTGTAGCCCAATCGGGTATGATGCGCCAGTACATACACCGGTTTCATCATCCCGATGACTTTCAGTACCTGCATCCTAAAATGGAAGACCTGCTCAAAGAAACCTATGGGGTCATGGTCTATCAGGAGGACGTCATTAAAGTGGCCCACCACTTTGCCGGCCTGGACCTGGCCGAAGCCGATGTCTTACGCAGGGCCATGAGTGGTAAATACCGTACCCATAATCAGTTCCTGATGATCAAGGAACAATTCTTCACCAACTGTAAGGCCCTGGGCTATCCCGATGAACTCTCCAGGGAAGTGTGGCGGCAAATGGAATCCTTCGGGGGCTACTCTTTCAGCAAGGCCCATTCGGCCAGCTATGCCGTGGAAAGCTACCAGAGCCTGTTTTTAAAGACCTATTATCCCATGGAGTTCATGGTGGCCGTGATCAATAACTTCGGAGGTTTCTACCGCACCGAAGTCTATTTTCACGAGCTCAAAAGAACGGGGGCCCGCCTGAAGCCGCCTTGCATCAATGAAGGAGAGCACTACACCTCCATACGTGGAGACATAGTGTATACGGGTTTTGTACACGTGCAGGGATTGGAAGCCCAGTTGGTGGAAATCCTCCTTTCAGAGCGACGCAAAAATGGCCCCTATCTGCATCTCCAGGACCTCATGGAAAGAACCCCCATTACGCCCGAGCAATTAAATCTGCTGATCCGGGTAGGTGCTTTGGGCTTCAGTGGGAAAACCAAAAAAGCCTTGCTTTGGGAAGCCTCTTTCCTATACCGGAAAACGGCAGGGGGCAAAGCAGCCGGCGGCAGAACGGGCGGGGCAAGCAGCCAGGCTTTGTTCCGCGCAGAAGCCGGTAAGTTTCAGTTACCTGCCCTGGCCGCCCATCTCCTCGACGATGCTTATGACGAACTGGAGCTCTTGGGCTTTCCCCTTTCCGACGTATGGAGACTGGTAGACTGCCCCCTGGAGGGCTATCAGGGGGCCGCAGATTTACCCGGACACGTAGGGCAGCAAATGACCCTGATCGGATACCTGGTGACCACCAAACAAGCCCGGACCATTAAAGGAGAGCTTATGCAGTTCGGCACTTATCTGGACAAATATGGAAACTGGCTGGATACCGTTCACTTCCCCCAATCCCTGGAAAGGTACCCCATACAAGGCCGGGGGTTCTATGTCATGAAGGGCAAGGTCACCGAGGAGTTCGGCGTCTATTCCCTGGAAGTGCAATACCTCCAAAAACAGGGCCTTAAGGGCAGGGATGGCCACGGACAGAAGAAAATAAGCGCCTAATATTTGGAGAGGCCCTCCTTAGCATGTATATTTGGAGAGTACCCTATTGATTTATCCATATCCCTTGAAATCATGCTTTTCCTCAAGAAACTATTTACCAAAGATGGTATTGATGGCCGCGAGGTCTCCCATCACAATCCCCGTTATTTTGACCAAGCCCGAAACAACGTGATCCCCTGGATTAAGGTTACCTATCCTTTTACGCGCGAAAATTGCCAGGATACGGTAGAACAATTATTTGAAGGAGAGAACATGCCCGTATTCCAGTTCTGGCAAGACGACCTCTGCATTTTCTATGCCATCCAAAGAGAAGGGCGAACCGAGTTCCTGCTCCAGAGAGACCTGCCTAAAACCATGTTCCCTAATGACCTTCATGAAATTGCCGTGCGCAACCTGGACCGGGACATCAGCTATGAACTGGGGAGGGCCCACTTCGGAGGCTATGCCCTGATTGCTTCCCAGGGCCATGAATCCTCCGCCCTCTGCCTGCCCTATGTGTGGGAATGGATTTGTTCAGACCTCAAGGATAACCTGCTGGTGGGGATCCCTTCCCGCAATCAGGTATTGATCGTACCGGAACGCGATGCCAACAACCTGGCCAACATGAAGATCCATATCCACGAGTGTTTTAAAAAGGGAAGTCAGTTGCTGACCCGCAATATCTTCCGGGTGGACAAGCGGACCTTTGAATGGACGGTCACCGAGCAGGTGGGCAAGGACCCCTTAAGGGCGCTTTAAGCATCGGCCGCCTTGCGGAGCAACTTAATCGCCTCTCGGGTCTCTGCCTCGTCAACAGAGGCAAACCCCAACCGTATACCAAAAACCTTCATACCCGGTTGCCGGTAGGCAGCCCCGTCGCTGATCAGCAGCCCTAAGGCGGAAGCCCTTTGTGACAAGGCCTCTATGGAATAACCCGGAGGGAAAGTAGCCCAAACAGCCATGCCACCATCGGGTTTCTTGAACGTAATGAGGTCTGACATTTTTTCATCCAGCAGCGAACAAAACAGGTCCCGCCTTTCCCTGTAGAGCTTGTTGGTCTTTTTGAGGTGACGGTCCACGTCCCCGCTGTCCAGCAAAGCGGCCAGTGCTTCCTCCATAATATTATCCCCCCTCAGATCCATGATCCTTCTTAGCCGGGCGGTTTCTACAATGAAATCGGCGGTGGCTACCATAAATCCTATACGCAAAGAAAGCGCCAGGGACTTGGTCATCGACCCTATATAGATCACATTACCTTTATGGTCCCCGCTGGCGAGGGGCAAAATGGGAGCGGACGCATAATGAAAATCGTAATCATAGTCATCCTCAATGACCGCCAGGTTATGTTCCCTGATGAGTTCCAGCAAATGCATCCTGCGCTCCGCGCTTAAGGTGACCGTAGTGGGATGGTGGTGATGGGGAATTACGTACAACATGCGGATGGTCTCCTTTTTGAGGATAGCACCCATGGCCTGTACGTCTATTCCCTGATCGTCAACGGGTATACGCACCAGGGTGGCACCCAGTTGCTCAAAGGTGAGGTTGGCAAAATAATAATTAGGACTACCGATCATTACCTTATCTCCCGGACGTATCAGCAAGGCGGCCGCCAGGTACAAGGCCATCTGAGCCCCCCTGGTCACCATCAGGTTATCGGGTTTGATGGCCAGCCCCCTGGTACCCGCTAAATGGGTGGCCAAGGCGTCCCTAAGGTGTTCTGTACCGGAACTGGCTCCATACATGAGCTTTTTGGCATAAGCCTTACCGGTCGTCAGTCTCCGGCATTCCCTCAGCAACAACGGCAAGGGTGATTCCCTGCTGTCTGGAAACCCATCATTGAGTACGACCCTATGACCTGCTTTCGGTAAGAATGGGGGAGGTTGCATGGCGGTATGGGGAAAAACAAATCCTGCTTTTCCCCCAAAGGCCCCGGTCCCCTCACCCCCGTGAAAACTACGGGGTTTGATGACCGGCAAATTGGGAGAAACCATAACCCCCTTTCTGGGAACCGTCTGTATCCAATCCTGACGCGCTAATTCCTCATAGGCGGCGACCACGGTTTTCCTATGTAACTCCAGAATGGCAGATAATTCCCTGGTAGAAGGCAGAAAAGCACCAGGAGGCAATCTCCCCTCCTGTATCAGGCGAATCAATCGTTCGGCCACCTGTTGGTATATAGGAATGGCTCCTTGTTTATCTATGAAAAAAAGCGTCTTATAAGGCAGCATAACGGAACAAAATTATTTGTAAGATCCTTCACTCTATTTTTTCTGAGATCTGGACTACATAGTTTGAGAAATCTGGACTATGAATATAGGCCAATGCCCGCGTAATTTTGGGCCCTAATTTTTTTTACTATGAGCACCAGGATGAATATTAAAGAGATGGATCCGGCTGCTTACCAGGCTATGAGCGCCATGGAAGCTTACGGAAAAAAGGCAGGCATTGATCCCCTACAAAAAGAACTTATCAAGATCAGGGCTTCTCAGATAAATGGATGTGCTTTTTGCCTCAACATGCACACCCGAGACGCCCGTAAACTAGGAGAAACCGAACAGCGCATTTACCTCTTGAATGCCTGGAGGGAATCTCCCCAATTCACTCCAGCGGAAAGGGTGATTCTGGCCATGACAGAAGAAATCACCCTGATCAATCAAAAAGGATTAACGGATCAAACCTACGCCGAAGCAATTCGTACCTTTGGAGAAGAAAAGACGATCAATCTGATTATGCTGATCATTACGATCAATGGCTGGAACCGATATGCCATCGCGACGCATATGCAGCCGGAATAATCGGCATATGCAGCCGGAATAATTTTTACTATGGCGACCATTAAATACTTACACACAGACGATGAAATTCTCAAATGCTGGGATGCGGCATTTGCCCTGAGACCCCACCTTCAAAAAGAACACTTTCTCTTGCAGGTCCATGAACAAATGCAGGACGACGGCTATCAGATGCTGGGCGTAATTGTAGAAGAAAACGGAAAAGAAGTCGTTGCTGCTTTCTGCGGATTCAGGTATATGACTAAGCTCAGTGCCGGGCCTTTCATCTATATTGATGACCTGAGCACGCTTCCCGCCTATCGGGGGAAAGGGTATGGCGGCATGTTGCTGGATTTTGTACATGAACTGGCTAAAAAGAGCGGGAGGAAAAAGGTAGAGCTGGACTCCGGTCATCAAAGGTTTACCGCTCATCGTTTGTACCTCAACAAGGGGTATAATATGACTGCCCATCACTTCATTAAGGATCTATAAGCCATTTTTAAAATAACGATAGGACCCCGAATAGGTCCTATCGTTATTTATATGGTCACCCTTGTCGGCCCAGGGTCATCCTTACCGGAGCCGTGGGCGCTCTTATAAATCTGATTTCTGAAAAATGCCTATGACAGCCCAAACAAATAAGCCCAGGTATACCACAGAGACCACGATCAGGGTAGTGACAGGCGGAGGAGGCTGCATAATGGCCTTTGCCAGGTCCTTAATGAAAGGAAAAGGCAGTAAGGCGTCGGCGCTCTTCAGCGGAAGATAATTTCCGGCGTTACTACTCGTCAAATGATCAATCAGGTAGGCAATAGCGTTCTTAAGGATCATGATATAGAGGAAGAACAACGCAATAGCCAAACCGGCCCTTTTCAATAACAGGCCCAGCAAAAGGGCTATACTCATGTAAGAGAGGGCTTCCAGGAAAAAGTATCCCAGGAATGCGAATTTGGTAAACCCGAACGGAGAAGTTCCCAATGCCCCCAGCCATAATACCACCACCAAAGCGACCACAGTAGATATCACGGCTAAGATCAGTGCCCATATCAGCTTTACCCCAATGAACTGAAGCCGGGTCCAACCATCAATGATGTTTTGGCGATGGGTCTTGTAGGTATATTCATTGGTCATCACAGTAATGATGATGAGTCCGGGCAGGAATAAAAGATAACCGGACATAAAGGATACGGTATGCCATATATCCGGATAGGAATAGGGATGTCCCAGGATAAGGTCTGCGTTCTGTTCACCTGCCTGGGTCTTTACTTTGACGTTCATGCCAAATACCAGGTAATTCAGGCAAAACATGCCCAGGACAAACAGGCCCAGTAAAATCCAGAATGTCTTATAGTAACGAATCTTATACCATTCAATGCTGAGGAGCCTTTGCATAAGTAGTTTTATTTTCTTCAGTTAATTCCAGGAATCTTGTTTCCAGGCTTTTTCTTTTGGGTGCCAGAAAATCCAGGGTAATTCCCTGGGAGAAGCAATAAGCATTGAGTTTACCCATGGGGACCTCTTTTTCTTCGAAGAAGGCTTGGACGTGGCCGGTGGGTAATTCTTCCACTTTCTTTACACCAGGATAAGACCTTAAACAGGAAGCCAGACCGGGCTGCCCAGCGGCGCCTACCTCCACGGAATCTCCTTGGGCCAGGATGTCGTTTACCTTTCCTTCCGTGATCACTTTACCCTTTTTCAAAACGACCATATGGGTACATACCTTCTCCACTTCATCCAGTAGATGGGAGGCCATGATGATGGTCTTTCCTTCCTGGCGCAGGGATTTAATCAGTTCCCGGATCTCTGTAATACCCACAGGGTCTAATCCATTGGTGGGCTCATCCAGAATCAGCACTTCTGGACTTCCCAGCAGGGCAGCGGCAATGGCCAGCCTTTGTTTCATGCCCAGGGAAAAGGTACTGAAGGCAGAGTTCTTACGCTCAAACAGGTTAACCCTTTGGAGTACCTGGGGAATATCTTCCAATCCTTTGCCCTTTATAGTGGCGCTGATGCGCAGGTTTTCCACCGCGGAAAGGTAATGGTAGAAATTAGGCGTTTCCAGTAAAGTGCCTATTTTTTGTCTATGCTGGGCTGTTGGAGCCGAGCCAAAATACTGGTAATTACCATGGGTGGCCTTTAGCACATCTGTGACTATTCCCAGGGTCGTTGTCTTGCCGCTGCCGTTAGGGCCCAGGATACCGAAAATACTACCCTGGGGCACGTCAAAGGAAACCCCATCCAGCGCGATAATAGATCCGTAGCGTTTGGTTAATTGTTGAACACTGAGTACGTTCATTATATAGTTTATATCATTTGAAAAACTTACCAGATTTTGACCCTGATACTATCTGGCCTGTACATCTGATCAGTGGGTTTTACATCATACGTTTGGTAAAAGGCATCCAGGTTGGACAACGGTCCATTTACGCGGAATGGGGCCGGAGAGTGAGGATTGGTCATCACCTGCACCTTTAAGCGCTCCGGCCTGATCTTAATTTTCCAGACCTGGGCATAAGCCCTGAAGAAGCGCTGGTCGGGGGTCAACCCATCAATTCGTAAAGTGGTATCCTTCCCTTCCGCTGTATTCTTAAAGGCGGCATAAGCAATCGCTATACCACCAATATCGGCAATATTTTCACCCAAGGTCAGGTTGCCATGAACGTGGAAAGTATCCACGGCCACATAACCATCATATTGCTTAATGATCAGATTGGCTTTTTGTACAAACCGGGCGGAATCTTCTGAGGACCACCAACTGCGGAGGTTTCCGTTTTCATCGTAGAGGCGTCCCTGATCATCGAATCCGTGGGTCATCTCGTGGCCCATGACCATACCAATAGCCCCATAGTTGAGTGCATCATCTCCGTTGGCAAAAAAGAAAGGCGGCTGGAGAATGCCTGCCGGAAAGTTGATATTGTTTTCGGTGGGATCATAATAAGCGTTGATGGTTGGAGGTGTCATGAACCATTCGGAACGGTCAACGGGTTTTCCTACTTTCTTTGCATTGCGCTGGTATTCATATTGAGCACAGCTCTTGAGGTTGCCTACGGCGTCCCCTTTGTCGATACGGACAGTTGCATAATCTTTCCACGTATCGGGATAACCCACTTTTTTGGCAATGGCATGGAGTTTAACGAGTGCCTTCTTTTTCGTTGAATCACTCATCCAGTCCAGTTGTTGTATACGCTGGCCATAGGTGGCCAGCATATTGTCCACTTGTGCCGATATCCTGGCTTTGGCCTCAGGAGGGAAATATTTTTTCACATACAACTGTCCTAGATCATCTCCCAGATTACGATCCACCATGGATGCCGCCCTTTTCCAGCGGGGTCTTTGTTCTTTGGCCCCGGTCAGCACTTTGGCGTAAGCAAACTGAGCCTCCACCACGTCATTGTTCAATACGGCGGCATAATTATCAATGTCATGAAAAATCAGGTAACTTTTCCACTGCTCCAGGGGGACGGCTTTCAGCGCCTTGTCCAGACCTGTG
Source organism: Beijerinckiaceae bacterium (assembly GCA_903970475.1). Classification (GTDB taxonomy): domain Bacteria; phylum Bacteroidota; class Bacteroidia; order Chitinophagales; family Chitinophagaceae; genus Dinghuibacter. The sequence continues at coordinate 1,153 of CAJCIQ010000207.1, read as the reverse complement.
AAGAATTCCGGTTGACCCACTATAAGGGTGTCGGTTTTCATCTGGAGTTTGGCCAACAAATCCACCCAGTTGATGCCGGGTGTCAGTTTGTTCAATTCACCAACGGTTAGCTTGTGGTAATTTGCTTCCGGATCCCTTAACGCCACCGGATCCTTGGAAACCTTTGCCAGTTCTGTTTCAGCAGCCAACACCTCTGTAGCCATTTTATAGGCAGCAGTGGGTGTCGCCCCCGAGATCACAAAGGCCTTTGTTATATAAGCCACGTAGGCATCCCGGACCTTCTTGATAGAGGAGTCCTGTTTGAAATAATAATCTTTGGAAGGCAACTCCGTTCCACCCTGGGACAAATGCACCACATTTTCCATAGAGTTCTTATCATCGGCACCTACAGATAAGCCAAACAATTCCCCATTACCCTCTGTATATTCTTTGGCCACTTCGTCCAGCAAACCAGGTACATCTTTAACGGCATTGATGCGGTCAAAATCAGCCTTCAGTGGTGTCAGGCCTTTAGCCTCAATACCAGCGGAGTCCATGAGGCTGGTATAAAAATCAGCCACCCTTTGCGGCGTTGTATTTTTGGTTAATCCCTTTTCCTGGGACAGGGAATCCAGCAATGCGCGTATATTCTTTAAGGATTCATCCGCTAAAGTGGTGAAAGAGCCCCAGGAAGACTGAGAAGCAGGAATTTCCGTGTTTTTGACCCAGGTTCCATTTGCATAATTGAAGAAATCATCCTGTGGACGTACCGAAGTATCCATGGATGCCTGGTCAATCAACCCGGCCCCTTGTCCTTCGGAAGATTGCTTGCAACTACTGAAAATCAGTCCACCCGTGACCAGGGTGAGCAAGCAAATGCGGGAATATGCGATCATACTAGAGGATAATTTTGGTTAATCCGTTAAATGTATCGCAAAAGATGGATTCCCCCAAACCGCCCTCCCCAATTATCGATCATCCTGGAAAAAACGTCCTTCAATCAGGCCTGCTTCGCTGCCAACCGGAACAGTCCTACCAGATCTTCGCCCTTAAACTATCCGGCCTGTACATCTGATCTCCTGGCTTCACATCATAGGTTTGATAAAAAGCGTCCAGGTTAGCCAATGGTCCGTTTACCCGGAATTGAACAGGAGAATGGGGATCCACCATAATG
>CAJCIQ010000206.1 GCA_903970475.1 Beijerinckiaceae bacterium | reverse complement strand
TTAATATTCGATTTGGAACCCATTATTGTCATATTACCCCCCTTAGTTGAGTCACTTCCACCCGGAGAGCACCAGTTGTTATTGCAGATAGGGGAACAGGAATTGTACATTAGTTTGCTTCATAAAAGGGATCAGCTGATTTTGGGCCACCTGGCGGTGCATCACCTCAGCGACTGGCAGGAAAACAGCTGGACCCAGACCTGGCAAATGCTGGAAGAGAAATATCCCTGGCTCATGCAGTCCTGGAATAAGGTGTTCATCTTCTACCAACAAGGTGAATCCGCCCTGATACCCGCTACCTGGTTTCAAACCTGGTATAAGGAGAAAATCATGGAAACCCTCTTTGGGCTCCAGCCCGATACCATGATCTTTTCTGACCTGATACCGGAAGCTTCCATCTATAACTTATACCAGGTCCCCCGTTGGCTGCACGGTAAAGTATTGCGCCACTTCAAAACCGGAGAATGCTGGCACCAGCGCACTCCGGAGATCCGGGAGTTATTCCAGCAAAAAATGGAAGAATGCGTTAAAGTGGTGTTTTATCCCAACCGCTTTGTCATCACCATATTCCAGGATGGGCAATTAAAATTAGGTCAAACGTACAGCTATACTTCTCCCGAAGACGTGACTTACCAGCTCCTGGATCTGGTGCACGCATTTGAATTGAACGCGGAGGAAACACCCGTTTACCTGCAAGGCATGATAGACAGAAGTTCAGGGGTATACAGGGAAGTGGAGAAGTACTTCCTGAAAGTTTCCTGCGAAGCAGGAGGCGCAAACTGGCACTTATCCCATTACTTTAAAGAATATCCTGCGCATTATTTCACTTCCGTATTAACAGCGGCAGCATGCGTATAATCAGTGGGGTGCATGGTGGACGAAAAATTGATCCGCCGGCAAACATGCCCTATACCAGACCTACGACAGACATAGCCAAGAGTGGCTTGTTCAATATTTTACAGCACCAGATTGACTTTACCGACCTCAAAACCCTGGATTTATTCGGAGGTACCGGCGCCATTTCTTATGAATTGGCTTCCAGGGGAGCCACCGACCAGACCATTGTGGAAAAAGACCCGGCCATGGCTGATTTTATTCAGAAGACGGCAACGGGCCTGAACATACCGCTGAAACTCTTCCGCATGGATGTGTTTCAGTTCCTCAATACGACCAAGGAGTCCTACGACTTTATATTTGCCGGTCCTCCTTATGCTTTGGGTAATATTGACGACCTTCCCCGACTCATCACCGCTCAAGGTCTCCTAAAACCGGAAGGGTGGTTTGTCCTGGAGCATACGCCCCGCAATAGTTACAAAACATTTGACTTATTCCGCTCCGAGCGCTCCTACGGCACCACGGTGTTTTCGTTCTTCATCAACAAGGGCTGATGGCTACTCCGATTTTTATCACAGGCATTGGAACAGGGGTAGGCAAGACCCTGGCTTCTGCCATTGTTACTGAAGCCTTACAGGCGGATTACTGGAAGCCCATACAAGCGGGGTATAGCGTTCCTGGTGTACCGGCTGATACCGAACGCACAGCATCGTCGGCGGCCGATCTCGATGAAGGTATTCACGGCGCGATCTCCGAGGGCACCGACGCTTCCGAGGTGGGCGCGCTCATTTCCAATGCCCGGACCCGGATTCATCCCGAGTGCTATAAGCTCGCCTTAGCCACCTCTCCCCATATTGCGGCCAGGGCTGAACACCTGCGCATAGACCTGGACGTTATATACCAGGCTTTCCAGGAGCTGGAAACAGATAATCCCTATGTGGTCGTGGAGGGAGCCGGAGGATTGATGGTCCCCCTCAATGATTCGGCTTTCATCATTGACCTGGCAGATCGGCTCGGAGCCAAGGTAATCCTGGTCAGCCGGAACTACCTGGGCAGTATTAACCATTCCTTATTGACCGCCCAGGCGGCTAAGGCCCGAAAATTGAACGTATTAGGCTGGTTGTTCAATGACCACTATGGAGATTACGAAAAGGAGATTGTACACTGGAGTGGATACCCATCTTTAGGCCATATACCCTTTGCCGAGCAACCCAATGCGGCCTTTGTACAGCAGGAAGCAGCGCTAATGGCGCCCCGGCTGAGGCAAGCCCTGAAATAACGTAAAGTAAAACACCGATGACCAAAGCAGAAGCCAGACCTTTTTACCTTTCTGAAAGAATCAACCTCCACGAAGATACCCGGCAAGCTTGCACCCAGGTAATGCTGGAAAAATTCAAACAAATGAAGTGGGACAAACCCATCCACACCGTTCACTTGTACCGGCCCATTCTTTCTAAAAAAGAAATCGATCCCCATCCTTTCCTGGATCACCTGAAGACCCTTTTTCCCAACCTGATAAAAGTTGTTCCCCGCATGAGCAGTCTCCAAAACTTGGAACATATTATTTGGGAGGAAACGACACCTTTTTCTACCAACGATTGGGGTATAGCCGAGCCCCTGGAAGGCACCAGTATACCACCGGAGGATATAGACCTGGTTTTTGTTCCCTGTCTGATCTTTGACCAGGGAGGAACCAGGGTAGGCTACGGGAAAGGATTTTATGACCGGTTCCTGTCCGCCTGCCGAACCGATGTGATCAAAGTAGGTTTGTGTCTCTTTGATGCGATCAGCCCGCTGGAGGACGCCACAGATTTTGATATACCTTTGTCTATTGGTATTACGCCGAGCCAGTTGTATGAATTTGTATAACCTAACCTTTCAATCTATTCGATTTTTACTTTTACCCATTGCAGTGGTCTATGGAGTGGTGATTTGGGTACGCAACAAGCTCTTCGACCGCAATATCCTCAAAAGCACGACTTTTAACCTCCCCCTGATTTGTGTAGGAAATGTATCCGTGGGTGGAACGGGCAAGTCTCCCATGACTGAATACTTACTGGAATTATTACAGGACCGATATAAAGTGGCCACCCTAAGCCGGGGATATAGGCGAAAAACAAGGGGTTATGCCCTGGCCGGTCCTCAGACAACAGCCCTCGATATTGGAGATGAACCCATGCAGTTCCACCTCAAATATCCACAGATTGCTGTAGCCGTGGGAGAAGAAAGGATGGTAGCCATACCCCAACTCCTGCAAGACCGTCCTGAGACCCAGGTTATCATCTTAGACGACGCCTTCCAGCACCGGTACGTAAAGGCTGGACTAAATCTGCTGCTGACCGATTATAACAATTTGTATACCAGTGACTTTTACCTTCCTACGGGAGACCTTCGGGATTCCAGGAGCTCGGCAGCAAGGGCCCAGTTGATTGTTGTCACCAAATGCCCCGAAGACCTGGACGAAGCCGGAAGACAAAAAATCATAGCTGAGATAAACCCCCTGCATCATCAGCAAGTTTTTTTTGCTACCCTTTCTTATGGCACGCCCTACCACATCATCAGCAATAAGGCCCTTCCCTTGCACAAAGACATGGAAGTGCTCCTGGCTTGCGGTATAGCCAATCCCGGCCCCCTCAAGACTTACCTGGAAGACCAAACGGCTACCTTTGAAGTGATGGCCTACAATGACCATCATATCTTCAGTATAGATGACCTCAATGCGCTGCTCCGAAGATTTGAATCCATGCCGGAAGGACAAAAGATCATGCTTACCACCGAAAAGGATGGAGTCCGGCTCCTGAAATTCAGGAATGAACTGGAAACCATACCCCTCTACGTACTTCCGGTCAGACACCATATCCTTTTCAACCAAACTGAGGCATTCAACCGTGCAATCCTTAACTTCATTGAGGGATTTAAGACCCACATTTAAAATTCTTACATGACCCAAAAGTCTAAAACCAAAAAGAAAAACACCTCCGACGAATATACAGGCGCTCTGGACATAGCCCGCTCCGGCATAGGTTATGTCATTGTGGAGGGCCAGCCCAGGGATATCCTGGTCAGACCGACCGATTTCAATACTGCTTTCCACGGAGACACCGTTCGGGTGGAGGTGACCAGCACCAAAAGCAATGGCCGTATTGAAGGCCGCGTCATAGATGTATTGGCGCGCAAACAAACTGAGTTCATAGGTCATATTGAAATCGGCAAACAACATAATTTCTTCGTAGCCGATGGCCATAAACCCATTCCCGATTTTTACATACCTACCGATAAATTAAACGGAGCAGGGGACAGGGATAGGGTAGTGGTGAAGATGAACTCCTGGAAAAAGGGGGAAAGAAAACCCATAGGAGAAGTTATAGCGATGCTGGATCCGGAGGATACCAACGACCTGGCTATGAAGGAGATCCTGTTGGAAAAGGGGTTTGCCCTTCAATTCACCGATGATGTCATGGAAGCCGCGCTGCGGTTACCGGATGTCATTTCAGAAAAAGAGGTCAAGAAGCGCAAAGACATGCGCCCCATCCTTACATTCACGATAGATCCGGTCGATGCCAAAGACTTCGACGACGCCCTTTCCATACGTAAAATCAAGAAGGACCTTTATGAAATAGGGGTGCATATCGCTGATGTCAGCCATTATGTAGAACCCGATACGGATTTGGATAAAGCTGCCTATGGCTCCGCCACCTCTGTATATCTCCCCGATAGGGTATTACCCATGCTGCCCGAACGGATCAGCAATGAACTCTGTTCACTGAGGCCGCATGAGGACAAGTGTACGTTCTCTGTTATTTTCCATATCAACCTCAAAGGAGAAGTCAAAGAACAATGGTTGGGCAAAACGGTGATCCACTCCGATCATCGCTTCAGCTATGAAGACGTGCAGCAAATCATAGAAGCCAAAGAAGGCGCCTACGCCGAAGAAATCCTACTCCTTAATAAAATTGCCCAGCAGTTCCGCAAGAAACGCTTTGAAAACGGGGCCATCAATTTCTCCAGTCAGGAAGTCCGCTTCATCCTGGATGAAAAAGGTAAACCCGTAGGCATCACGATCAAGGAAAGTAAGGAAGCGCATCAGCTCATTGAAGAGTTCATGCTCCTGGCTAACCGAACGGTTGCTGAAACAGTCTTTAACCAAAAGCTTGCCGACGGAGACCCTGTGCCTTTCCCTTACCGGGTCCATGATACCCCGGATGAAGAAAAACTAAAACCCTTCATTACCTTCGCCAAAAAGTACGGACACACCTTCGACATCTCTTCTCCGGAAAGGATTGCTACCTCCTTCAACCAAATGTTGAAGGACGCCGAGGGAAAGCCCGAGCAGCATGTATTGGAGCAATTGGGCATACGCACCATGGCTAAAGCCATCTATGCACCCCAGGACATAGGACACTATGGATTGGGGTTTGAACACTACTGCCACTTTACCTCGCCCATCCGCCGGTATCCCGATGTGATGGTACACCGCATCCTGGAAAAATGCTTGCAGGGCCATCCACCCCTGGATAAAAAGATGGATGCCAAATGCAGGCATTGCTCGGAAAGGGAAAGGGCGGCCATGGAATCAGAAAGGGCAGCCAATAAATACAAACAGGTAGAATATATGCGTCAGTTCCTGGGTGACGTCTTTGAAGGCGTCATTTCCGGCGTGTCCAGCTTTGGCTTCTGGGTGGAAACCGTGGATACCAAATGTGAAGGGTTGGTCAGTCTGACCAGCCTGCTGGATTATGACGAGTTCAGGCACGTGGAAGAGGACTACAGCCTGGTGGGTGTGCGCAGCGGAAAGGCTTTCCGCATGGGAGATAACGTCACGATCCGTGTCGTAGCCGGTAACCTTGAAAAAAGGCAACTGGACTATGAATGGGAGCCTTCCGAGTTGGAAGGGGTCGTGAAGCGCTCCAGGCCTGGCCGTCACCACGAAGGAAAATCGATCCATCCTGTCGTGGCACGCCACCTCGCTAAAACCGCACGTGGAACCACCGGGAGCTCGGGTCGCGCCGAAGAGCCCCGCAGTGGAGGCCGCCCCGATGGCAAACCTAAGTTCGCGACGACGGGTCGCGCCGATGGCAAACCCTCCCGTCCCCCCAAAGACGGCGCTAAGTCCAACAAGGACGGGCCCAAGTCTACTGGCAAATACGCCGGAGGCGGAAAATCAGCCGGAAGGGATAAGTCTGGAAGTAAAAAGAAAGGTAAATAGGTTAACGAAACATATAATGGCATGATGAGCAGTTTTGAAGAATTATTGCAACAGTTTGAGTCCCGTTTTTC